>NZ_PEMX01000069.1:0-7204 GCF_002759075.1 Pseudomonas sp. 382 | reverse complement strand
TTGCACGCTCGACGTTACTGCGGCCATGGGCGCGCATCCAAGCTCCGAGGGTGTCCAACTGGTTATTGAGGTCAGCGATCTTGGTGCGCTTAAGGCTTTTCATCGTCTTGCCCTCCAGGGCGGTTGAAAATGTCTAGGAAATGTCTGCAAACGACCCTCTAGACATTCCGGTTGATTTCCCGTCTGGCCCTGTCGCCAAGGCCAGCCAGTGAAATCGTCAGGCACGGTCGCGGTGCATCAGCTCAAGAATCAGCGCCTTCTCGTAACCGGGGACGAGGCAGTTGCAGGTGTTGTTCATGCGGTCTGACTTCACTGCGACGCGGGCTTTGCGGAATTGCTTGCGGTTCATGCTGTGTTCCTCCAGTGGATTCCCCCTGATGCGCCCCGCTTGAGGCGCACCGGGGAATCGTCTGTCAGGCAGCGCGAGCCAGTTCAGCCTGCGCCAACAGCTCAGTTACAGCCTCGGCCGGGGTGCAGCCGTCGGCGAAGAAGTCATGCAGGTCGCTTTCTTCCTGCGAGCCCAGGGCGACCTGGTGGCCGAGCAGCTGGGATGCCTTGTCGATCCAGCGGTAGTAGGTGCGCTCTTCAGCGTCGATGCGGCATTCATCAGCCGCCATGGTTGCCATGTTGAACATAGTGAATCCCTCCGGTTGATTTCCCAGATGCCACTCATGGAATGGCACCTGGTGAAATCCCGGCCTCGCTACTGGCGACAGGCCGGGGTATTGCGTCAGCGGTGATCGCTCGAGCTCAGCCGCCGACGGCCCTGCTCTCAGTTCGGTTGGCCTTGAGCTTCCCTATCACCTCGCGTCGATCGGCCTCGGCGGGGTGGTCGTTGGGTAAGGTGTTCGCTACACGACTGCCGACTGCAGCTCTGTGGCCCGTTGGGTGGGGCAGTCCGTCGTGGGTTGCCGGTCCGTGTTCCGGCTGGGCTTGCTACTTCATTGGCTGGTTTCTCCTGGGGTGGTTTCCTGAGCGATGATGGCGTCGTAATATCGGGCGCATCACACCAAGGATTGGGGCGGGCATGGCTACGGACTGGGTTACAGAGCAACTCCGCAAAGCTTTCATCAAGATCAATGCGAAAGCTGAGCGAGCCGAGACAAAGCGCCGGAAGCGCAGTGAGGCCAAGGCGAAAGCTCAAGCGAAGGCGAAAGCTGCCAAAGAATCCGAAGCTTGGGCCCTAAGCCAGAGGGTCAGGCCCTGCCATGAATGCGGAAAGCCTGCCAAAGCAGATCCGGAGTTCTTTTTGAATCCTGTGATCTGCCCAAAATGCAAAGATCGATCTCGCGATGTTGACTTGGGAATTCACCCCAGAAAGCGCGATGATTTTTCAGAAATCACCGTTTTCAAAGGTGGCGCTCCAGGCCTTGGTCGCCGCAAGTAATCGGGCACGCAACTGGCGTCAGCCCAATTCATTTCCTACAGGTCGATCAACTCACCGCGCCGTCGAATACCGCGCGGAGCAGCGTGTTGATCGCGGTCCCACCAAGATCCGAGGTCGATACGGCATCGCTCAGGGAGGCTCCTGCCTATGAGCGTGCTAGCTACCTTTCCCACCTGGTGGTGTGTTTCGCGGATTGTGTAAAGAGCGGTCGGCTTGAGGGCCTCCCGAGGGGCTGTGTAGCGCCTCGATGGGTGTAAATATGTACCAGTGGTTCACAGTCGTCAAGTACCAAAAGTACACATTTTTCTCGCGCCCACAAAAAAGCCCGCGCTAGGCGGGCTCTCATGTTGGCGGATTCTAGTTTTGCGGGACGTACTTTGTTTTGGCGTCCATGCCACATTCGGCTATCAGCCTCTGGCAGATCTGATCGGCTTCTGCCCGAGAGTCGTAATAGCCGCAATGGATTGGCATGCTTGAGCCGGATACGACTGGAAGACCAAGCTCTCTGGCGACCCCAAGGCGCCTGTCCAGCTCAGCCTGGCTGGTGGCTGGCAGTATGGCGACCCAGCCGTGCGAGGCTCCGCTTCCTTGGGGCATTGATACAGGCTTGCTGATGGACTCATGCGCTTGATGGCCTGAGCTTCCAGAGAGGGGAGCGCCGACGGAGTCAATGCTGGGTCTTGATCGCACCGAAAGAAGGATCACGCCAGAAACAGCAGATGCAGCCCCAAGCACTGCCAGCATGGTGCGCCTGGATAGAAGCTCAGCATTGCTCGCTCGCTCCCAGTACATGAGCCCGTAAGGCAATGTCACATCCATGGCCAGAGCGTAGGCGATGACGGCCAGCCCGATCCCGATCAGTGCGATTCCCCAAGCCTTCATGGCGAACTCCCTGTGAATTTAGCGCCATCCTACCACTCTGGCCGCCAGCCATCACGCAGGCATAGCGCTGGAAATCAGTCGTTCTGAGGGAGGTCCCTGGGCTTTACAATGAGGCCTAGCATTGCAACCAGGTAGAACAAGGCCCACCATGTCCAGAAGGCGATCAGTAACACCGACATTCTGGTGAGCGGCTTATCGGTGAACACGTTGAGCTGAATCTGAAGGAGCAAAAACCACATGACCGCAATATTTCGCAGGGCTGCTAGAGAGATTTCTCTAATTGTTGCAACGTTTGCGGCAACAATGCCTATATACCTCCTTCTTGACTCCCAGATAGCCCTTGACAGCCCTATTATCATGGCCGCAATCAAGCTGGCGACTACGCTATTAGCTATGTTGCTGATATCCAAGCTGCCTCCATTTCGAAAAAGCCGAGACGAATCCCGGCCGGCAAAATAGCCTCTTCAGGATCTCTCGATACGGCCTGCTTTTACCTCTTCCCCATACCCCACCAGCCGATCCTCCCCATCCTGCATCACCTGGCAGATCCTGATCACCGCCTGGGCGTCATGCTCGTTTCCGGCTTCGCTCAGGCGGACGGCGATTCGCATCAGTTCGACTGCTGACCATTTAAGGTCAGAGGCTAGCCCTTGGAGGTCGCGACGGAGTTCTTGGTTGGGCTTGGTTAGCGTCATGGCTAGGCCTTCTTAACATCGCCGGAAAACCGACCGGAGATCATCTCTGCGCCGCCGAGCTTTTCGACGATCTCTGACCACGGCTCCCGTAGACACTCTTGCAAGATGGCTTCGCAACGCTCATCCGAGCCATCAATCACCTCGGCTAGCTGGCGAATAGAAAGCAGAAAACGGTGAAAGTCGCTTCCGTGCGTCGGCACGGGGCCAATCTCGGATGCCATTTTCGAGAAAGGAACCATGCGGTCAGAAAATTCGGTTTGGGGAATCCATATCCCTTGCCACTCTTCGCGGATGAAGATTGGGGGCGGTGCTGATCGATCCCAGTAGGTTTCACCATGTCGTTCAAGTACGCAGTATGGCGTCCGCAGTTGCATGGTTGCAGCGAACATGAAGTGCGTGACGAATTCGCCAGGCCACGCCTGATCCCCGGACCTGTATTCCATGAGCTATAGGACTCCGCCGCGCCAAATTACGCGACCAAGGATGCGGTGCTCATGGATCTCTCCATCTGGCACCTTCAGGTCTGCATAGAGCGCTTTGTCCGGGTTATCGCTACGGATAATCCATCCTTCAAGGTCAGAGAAAATGAGGCGCTTGACGATTGCCCCCTTGTTCTCGCTGAAGAGGGCGAAAACCTGCCCGTCGACGGGGTCGATTCTCGACTCATCGATCAGTAGTACATCGCGATCACTGATGGTTGGCTCCATGCTTGAGCCTTGGGCATAAATTACCTTTAGGTTTTTCGGGTTGAGGCTCATGAATCGAATCCACTCGCGCTTGAACGCCAGCGTGCCCCTAACCTCGACGTGATCATTGGACTGGCCGGGGCCTGCTGAAACCAGAGCGGTGTACTGCTTGATGTGGACGTAGGTGTCTTCCTCATCCTCGTCAGTGGGGAACGCCGGTACGTCCGCTGGCTGAGATGCCAGCTGCTTCGCAGGCATTTGATCACCGTCGCGCATGGCGCCACGCCCGTACTCCAGCCACTCCACTCGCACCTTTAGGGCTGACGCCAGGGCAAGCATCTTGGCGCCGCCCGGCATTGACTCTCCGTTCAGCCACTTGCTGCTGGCCTTCGGCGTAACGCCGGCAAGTTTCGCAAGACGAGCGCCAGCGCCCCATGACGGGATGTCGTTGGCGAGCAGGGCCTCCCTCAGGCGCGCCGCGAAGGCTGCGCGTATTTCTTCTATCTGAACCATAGGTTCAATATCGCACGCGCTTGCATGTACTTTCAGTTCCGACATAATATGTACTGACAGTTCATATTTCGTTTGGAGGCCCCATGCAGGAGCTCAAGAAGGCAATCGATGACGCAGGCGGCGTAACTGCCGTTGCGCTCGCTTGCGGGAAAACGCCGCGCGCCGTCTACAAGTGGCTCACCGCTGGCTGCCTCCCGCGCACCGAATACACCGGCGAGACCAGCTACGCGGAAAAGATCGCAGTCCTGGCCAAGGCCAATGGCAAGCCGTTCAAGGCTCAGCGCCTTCTGGCTGTAACCGCGCCAGCCAAGTCCGCCGCATAACCAACTTCAACCGCAAGGAGCAGTACCCGTATGGCCTATCACGACCAAAGTCACCTTAAAGACCGGGAGATTAAGTCGCGCTACGACCAAGAGACCTATGAAGCGCTCAAGGCCGTAGCCCGGCTGCACAAGCTTCAGCTGGCCGTCTTCGTGCGCATGTGCGTTGAGGAAAAACTGGAAAGCATCATCGAGAGCGATGTTACCGACAAAAGCCAGACGGCCTGAAGGCCCGGAAGGAGGCCTACGTGCCCGAAACCACGATCTGCCACGGGATCGATGGACGCCTCTACGAAAAGCTTGTGCGACTGGCGAAAAAGGCAGGCATGTCGCCTGAGCAGTACGCCGCAAAGCTTGGAACAGAGCGCTTCTTCGAGAAGACCAGGCCGAGAGGGGCCGGAAAAATCCGAAACCTCCCGGTGCCACAAAGGAATCAGGACTCGATAGGGCCTGAAAAAGGAGGGACTGATGAAGACCCGAATTAGCGAATCAGCAGATTCGCGGAAACAAAAAAGCCGCCTGGCGGGGCGGCTTCTTCTAAGTACAGCGGTAACTCATCTGTGAGGTGAATCATGACTGAATCGAAACTCTCAGGCAAGGGGCTAATCAGTCCCGCGCCACAAAATCCTAGCTGCGAATCTGTGGCGCGGAAAGACATCGAGCAACTCCTTACCGCTGACCAAGCCAGGGAGTTGTTTAAGGTCCAGGACGGAAAGCTTGTGAATCTGGTCAGGCGTGGCAGCAGGGCCATGCCTGGCATGTTTGCAGGATCTCCAAACAGCGACGGCTACCTTCGCGTGAAGATCAACAATGTTGCTTTTCGGGTGCATCGCGTTATCTGGCTGATCACCTACGGCGAATGGCCAGAAGGTCAGATCGACCACATTAACGGCGTTCGTGATGATAACCGCATTGAAAATCTGCGCGCCGTAAGCGTCGTAGGTAATCAGCAGAACCAGCACATGCGTGTTGACAACACTTCGGGCACGACCGGCGTGCGCCTGGAAAGTGGTGCCTGGACCGCAAAGATTCGAGTGCGCGGAAAGCGGCTGCACCTGGGGCGATTCAAATCTCTAGAGGAAGCCGCTGCCGCCCGTAAATCCGCTGAGCTTCTTTACGGATTCCACCCGAACCACGGGAGGACAGATTCTGAGCGTCGTAACGGCGCCAAATCGTTCGGCACCCATAGCATCATGAGGTCCGCATAATGGCCCGCGCTCGCAACATTAAGCCAGCCCTGTTCAAGAACGAAGTCCTCGGCGTGGCTGACCCCATGCTGACTCTGCTTTTTGAGGGTCTTTGGCTGCTCGCTGATAAGGCTGGGCGACTGGAAGATCGCCCTCTGCGCATTAAGGGTGAGCTTTTCCCCTATCGCGATGGTGTGGATATCGAAGGTCTTCTGTCTTGGCTTGCTAGGGAAGACTTCATCGTTCGATACACCGTGAGCGGTAAGCGCTATATCCAGGTGCAGAACTTCGACAAACATCAGAACCCGCATCGTAATGAGCCGGAGTCGATTATCCCTTCTGCGTCAGAGGGTTGTATCAGTACCGATTTTGGCGGGACTGCTTCTGCCAATCTCGGTAGCGCTCGGGCTGATTCTCTGATTCCTGATTCCGGATCCCTGACTGCTGATACCCGAAACACGTCAACGCCTACGGCATTGCCGACTCCGGCGAGTGACGACCTTTTCCCGAAGTTCTGGAAGCTGTACCCGAACAAGAAGGGCAAGGCGGCTGCGGAGAAGGCGTGGAAGAAACTCAAGGTCACTGACGACCTGTTCACCCTGATCGCCCAGGGCCTGGCCAAGCAGTGTGCCTCCCCCGGCTGGATCAAGGACAAAGGCCAATTCATCCCGCACCCGGCTACCTGGCTCAACGGCAAGCGCTGGGAAGACGAGGTCGAGGTTCCTGCTGACAACGTCCACCACCTGCCCACCAGTCGCCATCACGGCTTCGCTGAGCGCGATTACACCTCAGGCTTGAAGCGTCGGGAGGACGGCAGCTATGCGCTCTGAAAAAGTCGTCCAGATCGATCAAGGAGCGGTCGTTGCCCGCATCCAGCCAGCCGACTGCGAGAAGCACGGCCCCTTCGAGCAGAAGGTCACCATGTTGCTGGGCAAGGCACTGCGAAGCCACTGCCCTGAATGCGCTCGCATTGCCAAGGAGGGGCGTGAGGCTCGCGCCGAGGCCGAGCAGGCCCTGAATGTCCGCCTGGCGATCTCCCGCAAGCTGGGCGACTCGCTGATCCCGAAACGCTTCGCTGATCGATCGCTGGCGAACTACAAGGCCGAACACAAGGGCCAGGCCGAGGCGCTGCGCTTCTGCCGCCACTACGTGAAGACCTTCGACCAGATCGCCGAGAACGGCCGCTGCATGGTATTGCTGGGTAAGCCAGGCACCGGTAAGACCCACTTGGGCGCCGGCATGGCCAACGACCTGATGCGCAGCACGTCGCACTCGGCCGTGTACCGAACTGTGGGCTCGATCCTGCAAGCCATTCGCGCCACCTACGACCGCTCCAGTGAGGCGACCGAGGCCAGTATTCTGGCCAGCCTGATCGAGCCGTCGCTGCTGGTTCTGGACGAGGTGGGTGTGAGCAAGGAGCAGCCGAGCGACTTCGAGCTGACGACCCTGTTCGCGATCATCAACGGCCGGTACGAGCAGGTGAAGCCCACGGTGGTCATTTCCAACCTGGGCCCCGAGCAGTTGCCGGTTGCTA
>NZ_PEMX01000068.1:0-7302 GCF_002759075.1 Pseudomonas sp. 382 | reverse complement strand
GGGGTGTCAAAGCCGGAGATCAGCGCCGGCCAGATCGCATCACCGATACACCCCGCATCCCCTTCCCTTCACTTCGACCGCATTGGCAGGCGCCAGGCCACCTTTCACGGTGGGTTTGGTCACCCGCGCCTGGCTCCTGGCCAATGCGGTTGGCTAACGAGGTTCACACGATGAGCAAAGACACAGGCGGTCCGGCGTTCCCCACAGTGGACGCCAACCGCGAAGAAGATTACGGCAGCAGGGGCATGACCCTGCGCGACTACTTCGCAGCAAAGGCCATGGCCGCGCTGAGCCCTACGTACTGGGAAACCCAAGATGAATACGAAAGCGGGAAAGATTTGATCAAGTGCCTGGCAGAGTCGGCGTATGAAATGGCCGATGCCATGCTCGTTGCCAGGGTTAAGCCATGAGCGGATGGATCAAGTGCAGCGACAGGCTGCCAAGCGAAGGTCAGCAGGTCATTTGCACTGGCTTCCTGTACGACAACCGCGGCCGTGGCCGCTACGTGTCGCCATCGACTTATCACGATGACGTTTTTTACGGCTACGTCGACGAAGACGACGATGAGCGCCTTCCGGGCGATGCGGGCGAAATGCACAAGCCTACGCACTGGATGCCATTTCCGGCGCCACCCACCGAGTAACCCACCACCTGGAGGCGACCATGGCCTACGAAGTAATCGTGGAGGAGTACGTCCTCCAGTGCGTAATCACTTATTCCAACTCCGTTAAGGGTGACCCGACTAGCTGGGCAAGCCCGGACGACTTCTACGGCTATCGGGAAATGGAGTTTGAAGTCGTCTCTGGCAACACCTATGACGACGAAGGAAATTCAGTTGACCTTGGCAAGAACGGCTGCGCTGCGGCTGCTGAAAAGTACGCCGAGGAAATCGAAGAGATTCTTTGGGAATACCTGGAAGACATAGCCGCCGCTGAGGCAGAAGACTGGCATGACGATCTGCGTCATAGCGGCTGGGAGGCAGCATGAACAAGAAAACAAAGCAGGACGTTATCGACATCATCGACTCGCGCTTTGAGGCGATATGTTCATGCTTTAGCGACAGTCTTAGAGCCGAACTGACGATGGCCATTGACCTGGCTGGCCTGACTGGCGCTATCGATATCCCGGCCCAGCGCTGCTATGTCGAGCGCCTTAATAAGATCGTCATTAGAGAACACCAGCAGTGGACAGATTCATTAAGGAGGTCGGCATGACAACTCCAATAGTCAAAACGCTCATTGACGAACAGGTCGAAGGCCTGGGGGACGTGCTCAAGCTCCCGCGCGAAACCCTCGTGTGCGAACTGGAATGCCCCGTCAAAGGCAGCTGGCGACAACCACCTCGAGACACTAGCGCGTTCATGGAGGGCGACTGGGGAGTAGATCCCCGCGGTCGTCTGGTGGAGCTATGACCAGCTACCAGCGCGCCCGGCGCTTGGTCATCTGGCGCGGCTCCTTCTCCATGCTCTTCGCCTGCACCTTCTTCATGCTCGCCAGCGCCCTGGCCGGCAGCATCACTTCCTGAATCACGTAGCCGAGCACGGCGGAACCCATGATTGATCAACAGTATCTTTCCGATCGACTTTCCTACTGTGCAAATACCGGATCTTTCACCTGGATTCCACGGCCGCTATGCGACTTTGTGTCTGAGGAGCGCATGAAGGCCTGGAACACCAGGTATGCCGGATCTCGAGCGGGAAAGGTGAACAGCAACGGGTATCTTCTCATCCAGATCAACGGCAAGCACTACAGGGCCCATCGCTTGGCCTGGCTTGCGTCATACGGCAAGTGGCCGACTCAACATATCGACCACATAAACGGCAACAAGCTGGACAACCGAATCACCAATCTCCGAGACGTCAGTAGTCTCGAGAACAATCGGAACATGCCCCTTTTGTCCAGCAATAATAGCGGCCGTGTTGGGGTTAGCTGGTACTCAGCTAGGTCCGAGTGGGTGGCGCACATAAAGGTTGGTGGTCGGCAAAAGATCCTTGGCCGCTTCAAATCAAAAGAACTCGCCATTGCTGCAAGGGAGGCTGCAGAGCGCGAGCTTGGTTTCCATCCCAATCATGGCCGCCTGCCAGCGGCGTGACCTGGAATTTCCCCTTTCAACTGACGGCGCCGGCCTGGCGCGAGGTTTTTCTATGCAACCCGGCTACTACCGCGACCTCAGCAACGAGGCGTACCACGGCGGCGAAGGTGTCTCCAAGTCGCAGCTTGACCTAATCGCCAAGGCGCCGGCCCTGTTCCAGTGGAGCAAGGCGGCACCGGAAGACCCGGAAAAGAAGAAGGCGCTGGACCTGGGCGATGCAGTGCACGCCCTGCTTCTGGAGCCTGATCGCTACGCCGCCGAATATGCGGTGGGCCCGGCTGACGCCCCGCGCAACACCAAGGCCGGCAAGGAAAAGTGGGAAGAGTTCGAATCCACGCTCACCGGCCAGACCGTCCTGTCGGCAGAGGACGGCAGGAAGATTGGCCTGATCCGCGAAAGCGTAATGGCTCATCCGCATGCACGGTTCCTGCTCGAAACTCAGGGGGATGCCGAGGCAAGCATCTACTGGAACGACGAGCGCGAAGGCGTGCTGTGCCGCTGCCGGCCAGACAAGACCATCGAGCGCCTTGGCTGGATTCTCGACCTCAAGACCACGGCCGACATGAGCAAGTTTGCTCGCTCGTTCTACGACTACCGCTACCACGTTCAGGACAGCTTCTACAGCGACGGCTACGCAGCGCACTTTGGCGAGGCGCCGGCCGCGTTCGTGTTCCTGGTCGTGAGCACCAGCATTGAATGCGGGAAATACCCGGTTCGCCTGTTCACCATGGACTTCGAGACCAAGGCCGCTGGCCGAACCGAATACCACCGCAACATCGAAGTCTACGCCGACTGCCTTCGACACAACGAGTGGCCGGCCATCGAAACCCTCACGTTGCCCTACTGGGCGAAGGACAAGCTATGACAGAGGTTAACCCGTTCGCCCCGCGCGGCATGGCGGAGCACGTGAACCACGGCACTGTGAACATCGAACAGAGCCGGGCCGTGACCGAAGCCCAGGGCAAGCTGCTGCTGGCCAAACGATTCCCGCGCGACGAGGCCCTTGCCTACAGCAAGATCATGAATTCGTGCAGCCGGCCAAGCCTGGCGGCTTCTGGGGAATACGCCTACCCACGCGGCGGGCAAACCGTATCCGGGCCTTCCATCCGCCTTGCCGAAGAGCTGGCCCGGTGCTGGGGTAACATCGAGTACGGAATCCGCGAACTGAGCCGCCAGCAAGGCAACAGCGAGATGGAGGCCTACGCCTGGGACCTGGAGACGAACACCTACTCGTCACAGAAGTTCACGGTTCGCCACATCCGTGACAAGCGCGGCGGCGGTCAGGCCCTGACCGAAGAGCGCGACATCTACGAGATCACCGCGAACATGGGCGGCCGCCGCTTGCGTGCGCGACTTCTGGCCATCCTACCGCCCGATCTGGTCGAAGCAGCCGTCTTCCAGTGCCGGAAGACGCTGGCCGGCGACACCAGCCTGCCCCTCGCTGACCGCGTCCGCGCCCTGGTCGACGCGTTCGCCCAGCAAGGCGTGACCGAGAAGCACCTGCGCGCCTACCTCAACAAGAGCCTGGACGAGATCCTGCCGGAGGAAATCGCCTCTCTGCGCGGCGTGTTCAACAGCATCAAGAATGGCCAGGCGGCTGTCGGTGACTTCTTCTCGATCAAGCCAGCAGAAAGCCAAACCGCAGACCTCAATGCCGCCCTGACCGAGGCGCAAAGGAGTGAAGGGTGAACCAATCAATCGACCTGGAGGCAGCGAAGGCTGCATTCTTTTCGTCTGGCGGACGGATCATTGTGCTGGATGGCTACCAATACGTTCCGCTCCCACAGCGCAAGCACCCTGATCCAAAGCCGAGGGCGAAGGTAAAGCTCGAGCAGTCGTCCCAGGGCACTCGCCAAGAGAGAGCCCAGGCCCTCGCCGAGAAAGTTGCTGAAATGGCCAAGACCATGACGTGCCGTGAGGCAGCCGAGATTCTGAAGGTTGCTCCGGACATGCTTTGGAGCATGGCCAAGCGATACGGCTTTAGCTTCGTGCCGGCTGCAAAAGGCCGGGTAATCGTCAAGGAGTACGACGACGATAAGGACGCCAAGCTGGCCGAACGCATCAAGGCCATGCGCGACATCGGAGTCTCTCGCAACCAGGCGATCCTGCATTTGCAGATCGGCCATACGACCATGAGCCGGATCATCAAGAAGTTCGGGATCGAGTTTCCGCCCGGAAAGCGAGGGCCTCAGAAATGAGCAAGCGCAAGCCCCACAACTTCAAAGCCCGCATGGCCCGCGTCTGCCGATCCCTGCTCAAGACCAACTACGCCTGCGTGGCCAACGTAGAGCCGCCAGACCAGCAGGTCATGCTGCACTGGAAGCACTGCACACAAATCCGCAGCGTCCAAGTGGCCAATGCGCTTTGCGACTTCGCCCATCACTGGACGATCTACCTCAGCGTGTTCTGCCGGCGTGAGGATGGCCAGCTCTACAGCAAGTCGATCCAGTTCACCACGGACGACATGCACCTGGTGGCGAAACTCGAAAGCGTGATTGAACAGCACCACGCCGACCTGTGCGCCGGCTCGAACCCAAACCACACCATCGGCTCAGGCTGGATCGCTATTCCAGACAAGGTGGACCTCACCGAGGCCCAGGCCAATCGCGTGTTCACGGCCATGGGCGCTTGGAGAAATCCGAAAGCGGCCTGACCCACAACGTTTGCAGGTGCATAGCCATGCGAAACACAAACATTCGCTCGGAATTCCCTCAGTCATACCACCAGGGCCACGCCGCCCGATCTGCCGGAAAGTCCAAACTGTCACAACCATTCGGCTACCCAACGGTTGGCGCTGGCTGGTGGCTTGGGGGCTGGAATGACAGAGATATGGAGCTCGAACTTGAAAAGAAAAATCCGCCGATCGATTCAGCAACACAGGCGGCGTGAGCAGTTCAACCTACCGCCAAGCGGTTTGCTCGAAGGAGCCAGCGATGCGAATCGACCTTCCAGGCCAACTAGACCTGACTATCCAGGTAGCCCATCAATCACCGCCGACTCCCACCGGTAGCAAAGAGCAACTGGCCGAGCGGGATGCGCTGCTTTGCGAAGCCGACGAGTTCATGTACATCATGACCGGCCACGACAGTCATGCCCGGCTCGCTCATAAGTACGGCGAAAAGTGGTGGGATGCTATCGACAAGCTCCGAGGCAAGGTCTGCACCGCTCTATCCTCCGGCGCAGAGCCGCAGGTGAAATCGTGAAGACGCATTTCGCACCGTTCACCGACCTGGAAGACATCGAGCAAGCACCGTGCGGCACCTGGCTAGGAGAGATCCCCGAGCTGTCAGGCGACTGGGCCGAGGTCGATTGCCTGCTCTGTCAGAAACGCAAGGACAGGATCATCGCAGCCGCCGCTGATGAAGAGCGCTTCATCGTCGAGCAGATGGGCGACATGGCTGCATTCATGCGCGCACAAGGCTAGACCACCACGGAGCACATTTGTACTCCAAGCTGTAACCCCTCTCCCCTCTATTCACTGCCGCGATATGGCGGCCAAGGAGCACCCGTGCGCCTCAAGAAAGCTGAGCGCGAGCAGGTCCGCATGAAGTACGGCGGCCGCTGCGCCTATTGCGGCAACGATCTGGGCGAGCGCTGGCACGCAGATCACTTCGAGCCAGTCGTCCGCAACACAGGCGAAGCAGCGAAGACAGTCCCAGCCCTACGGCCAGGCAACCACAACCTGGCCAACATGATGCCGGCCTGCGTGCCCTGCAACCTGAGCAAGCACCGAATGCAGCTGGAGGACTGGCGCCGCTGGCTGGCCGGCCACGTCAACAGCCTCAACCAGTACCACCCCATCTACCGCCTGGCCAAGGCCTACGGCCTTATCGCCGAGACCGGGGCCGAGGTCGTCTTCCACTTCGAAAAGGTGAGCCAACAATGACCCGCCTCGCCCTCTGCCTCCTGCTGCTGGCCACCGGCGCCAGCGCAACCGAGAACGTCATCGACGTGCAGCACGACAGCCAGCGCGGCGTCACCTGCTACCTGCTCAATGGGGTCGGCATCAGCTGCATACCCGACAGCCAGCTGCAGGCCGGCAACGAGCGCCAGCTCTCCCCGCACGAAACCCAACCCGAACCTACACCCGCACTGGCGCCTGGGCGCTGGATTGATGAGAGGTATCAGCTGTGAGTGAATGGAATAAATGCACCGATTCGATGCCGCATCAAGGTCAGCGAGTGCTCACCTACTCTGGCGACACTAGGATTATGGTTGGCCAGTACTTCCGTCATGAGCCCGGTGTGCACGACGGAGATTCTGGCTTCAGCGACGAGAACGGCGACGACATTTTCCCTGTCACGCATTGGCAGCCCCTCCCTTCACCGCCAGGTGCGCAGTAATGACCGGCCTGATAAGAGTGAAGACAGCAGACCTGTCCGGCGAGGCTTTGGGCTGGGCAGTAGGCAAGGCAGAAGGCTTGGACCTGCAGCTGGCACCGCCCGGCTATAACGGCGTGCCGTGGCGCGTGTTCGCCCTGTACCAGGGCCAGTCAATCGAGCACACCAAGCGCTACAACCCGTGGGAAGACTGGGCGCTGGGCGGGCCGATTATTGACCGGCTCCGCGTAGACCTCTCGTCGCCGCCGGTCATAGACACAAACAACGAGAACGGCTGGCAGGCTCGACCTGATGACGGAATGACGTTCTGGCATTCAGGCGGCACAGCCCTGATCGCCGCGTGCCGAGCCATCGTCGCAGCCAAGCTCGGCGATACCGTCCAAGTGCCAAAGGAGCTGATCCCATGCCAGGCCTGATAAAGGTGCAAACCTGCGACCTTGCCGGCAGAGCGCTGCTCTGGGCCGTCGAGTTGGTAGACGGCCCAATACCGGCGGCGGCGGGCCAACTGCAACTACCTCTTGGTGGTCAAGCTATCGACGACGCGACCGGTGAGTATCTGGTCCACAAACACGGCATGTGGATCGATCGAGGATACAGCTGGCCCTGGCTGGCCTGTGTGTCAGGTCATCCGCTGGACCGCCAGCCCGGCGACACCAGGGCAGAAGCTGCAGCCCGCGCTGTAGTGCACCATGCCCGCGGCGAAACTATCAACGTGCCACAGGAGCTGATGCCATGATCGCCCTCGCCTACATGGCCTACCTGATCTACAGGGGGCCGCGATGACTTGCGTACCGATTGGCGTCGGCTATGTCTGCTTCTCACCAGCCCATCGCCTGCGCCTGGCGGACGGTACCTGCGTTTACCTGAACTG
>NZ_PEMX01000067.1:0-7317 GCF_002759075.1 Pseudomonas sp. 382 | reverse complement strand
ACTCAAGCTCTGGTAATCCTGGCTAGAAAGCTCGCGCGGGTGGCATTCGCCCTGATGAAAAATCAGGACGAATACGTCACCAAAGGTGGGAAACTGGCTTGCTGAAAACCATAGAATCTCCCACAGGGATCTGTGTTGTCAGGAATTTTTATCCACACCTTGACGAACCGACGAACTTAGGTTTTGATTGCAATCGTTATCTTTCGAATCGAAACTTATCAGACCATGTCGAAACGAAACACTCCCCAGCGCCGCCACAACATCCTGGCCTTGCTCAGCGAGCAAGGCGAGGTGAGCGTCGACGCCTTGGCCAAGCGTTTCGAAACCTCGGAAGTGACCATCCGCAAGGACCTTGCCGCGCTGGAGGCCAACGGCCTGTTGCTGCGCCGCTACGGCGGTGCGGTGCCGGTACCGCAGGAGATGCTCAGTGAACCGGCGCAACCGGTCTCTGCCTACAAGAAGGCTATCGCCCGTGCAGCGGTCGGGCGTATTCGCGAGCATGCGCGGATTATCATCGACAGCGGCAGCACTACCGCTGCGATGATTCCGGAGCTGGGCCGCCAGCCCGGTCTGGTAGTGATGACCAATTCATTGAATGTGGCCCGCGCCATCAGCGAGATCGAGCACGAGCCGGTGCTGCTGATGACCGGGGGGACCTGGGACCCGCATTCCGAGTCGTTCCAAGGTCAGGTCGCCGAGCAGGTCCTACGCTCTTACGATTTCGATCAGCTGTTCATCGGTGCCGATGGCATCGACCTGCAGCGCGGCACCACCACCTTCAATGAGCTGCTTGGCCTGAGCCGGGTAATGGCCGAGGTAGCCCGCGAAGTGATCGTGATGGTCGAGTCGGACAAGGTCGGGCGCAAGATCCCCAATCTCGAGCTGCCGTGGGGCAGCGTGCACACCCTTATTACAGATGAACGCCTGCCTGCAGCGGCACGCGAACAGATTCAAGCCCGCGGCATCAACCTGATTTGCGCCGCGATCAGCCAGGAGCAATAAACATGTGTGGAATCGTTGGTGCCGTAGCCGAGCGCAATATCACTGCCATTCTCATCGAAGGCCTCAAGCGTCTTGAATATCGTGGTTACGACAGTGCTGGCCTGGCTGTCTACACCCAGCAGGGCGAACTGCAGCGCCGCCGCCGGATCGGCAAAGTTGCCGAGCTGCAGGCCGCTGTTGCCGCCGAGCCGCTGAACGGCCAACTGGGCATCGCCCACACCCGCTGGGCCACCCACGGAGCACCGACCGAAGGCAACGCCCACCCGCATTTCTCCGGCAACGAAGTGGCGGTGGTGCACAACGGCATCATCGAAAACCACGAAGAGCTGCGTGAAGAGCTGAAAGGTCTGGGCTACGTGTTTAGCTCGCAGACCGACACCGAAGTCATCGTCCACCTGATCCACCACACCCTGAAGACCCTTCCGGACCTGGCCGATGCGCTTAAAGCGGCAGTGAAGCGTCTGCACGGTGCCTATGGCCTTGCGCTGATCAGCGTGGCACAACCTGACCGCCTGGTAGCCGCACGCAGCGGCAGCCCGCTGGTAGTTGGCCTGGGCCACGGCGAGAACTTCCTGGCTTCCGACCAACTGGCCCTGCGCCAGGTCACCGACCGTTTCATGTACCTGGAGGAGGGTGATATCGCCGAGATTCGCCGCGACCAGGTAAGAATCTGGGACCAGACCGGTGAGCCGGTACAGCGTGAAACCGTGCAGTACCACGAAGGCGCCGAAGCTGCCGACAAGGGCGCCTATCGTCACTTCATGCTCAAGGAGATCCACGAGCAGCCGACCGTGGTCCAGCGCACCCTGGAAGGCCGCTTGGGCAAGGACCACGTGATGGTCCAGGCTTTCGGCCCGCAGGCGGCCGAGCTGTTCGCCAAAGTGCGTAACGTGCAGATCGTCGCCTGCGGTACCAGCTACCACGCCGGCATGGTCGCCCGTTACTGGCTGGAGAGCCTCGCTGGCATTCCATGCCAAGTCGAAGTGGCCAGCGAATTCCGTTATCGCAAGGTAGTGGTGCAGCCAGATACGCTATTCGTTTCGATCTCCCAGTCTGGCGAAACCGCCGACACCCTGGCTGCCCTGCGCAACGCCAAGGAGCTGGGCTTCCTCGGTAGCCTGGCCATCTGCAACGTCGGCATCAGCTCGCTGGTGCGTGAGTCCGACCTGACCCTGCTGACCCTGGCCGGCCCGGAAATCGGCGTGGCTTCGACCAAGGCCTTTACCACCCAGCTGGTCTCGCTGATGCTGCTGACTCTGGCGCTGGGCCAAGTGCGCGGCACCCTCGAAGCGGGCGTCGAAGCCGAGTTGGTGGAAGAGCTGCGTCGTCTGCCCGCGCGCTTGGGGGAGGCCCTGGCCATGGACAGCACTGTAGAGAAAACTGCCGAGCTGTTCGCCGACAAGCACCATACCCTGTTCCTCGGCCGAGGAGCCCAGTATCCGGTGGCCATGGAGGGCGCGCTGAAGCTTAAGGAAATCTCCTACATCCACGCCGAAGCCTACCCGGCCGGTGAGCTCAAGCACGGTCCGCTGGCGCTTGTGGATAACGACATGCCAGTGGTCACTGTAGCGCCGAACAATGAACTGCTGGAAAAGCTCAAGTCCAACCTGCAGGAAGTGCGTGCCCGTGGTGGTGAGCTGGTGGTGTTCGCTGACGAGAATGCCGGCATGAGCAACGGCGAAGGCACTCACGTGATCAAGGTGCCGCACATCGTCGACGAACTGGCGCCGATCCTCTACACCATTCCCCTGCAACTGCTTTCATACTACGTGGCGGTGCTCAAGGGTACGGACGTCGACCAGCCGCGTAACTTGGCCAAGTCCGTGACGGTGGAGTAAGCATTTTCCGCCTGGAAAGACGATGTTTTTGAATAATAAAGTTTGTCACAAAACAATAAAGGTTGTCACAACGTAATAAAGGTTGTCACAAGGCTGGCTTCGACCGCACATCGGACCGGAGCCAAGCCCTGGAGATTCGGGTGACAATCCCCTACGCATCGCTGTGACTGTTGTCCTGGCTGAGCCCGCTCTCTGGCGTGTCCTCATTGCACGCCAGCCGTCCTCGTCCTCGTCCTAGTCGAGCGGATCGCCCAATCATGAGCGTCTCGAACATGGCATCTGTGCCCATAGCTCCGGTCAAGGCTGCGCATCGCTTGCTGATGACCCAGTCAAAAATAGATAAAAAAATTCAATCGGGTCGTGGAAATGGAGTGAGAGATTCCTATAAACCGTGGATCCAGGTGTGGGATATCAAATCAAAGGGTGTCTCTCATATGATCGCGGGAGTAAAAATTCATCGCACTCACCACCTGCTGTCCAATGCAGAGCGAGATTACCTCACCATTCTTGAGCATGATGCCTCGATCATCGATATCCGAGAGCAGTATCCCCTGTTGACACAGGCTGAGACCCAAGCAATTGCCTCAAGCATTAACTGTCGACACCCTGTATATCCTGGCACGCAAACACCTGTCGTTATGACGACGGACTTCCTCATTACCTTTGTGGATACCTCTGGCGAAGCCCGGCTAGCCGCTCGCTCAGTGAAATATCGAAAGGAATTAGAGCAGGCTGATCTTCATGCTCGGAATCGAATAGCTGAAAAGCTAGCCATTGAAAAAAAATACTGGTCAATAAGGGGCGTTGACTGGAAGCTGGTTTTGCACGAAAACCTCCCGAAGACAAAAATAGCAAACCTCAGAATTCTCAGGACGTACGCCAGTATCCATCCCTCGTTGCCGACAGAGAAGAATATCGACAACTTGCTTGAATACATCGAGGGAACAAAGACTGATCAAATACCGCTAAAAGTTCTTTTGGAGAAGGCGTCTCGTGACCTATACATTGAGTATATGGGCATAAAGCGTCTCTTCCATCACCTGCTATGGATCGGTCGTTTAGAGTCTGATCTTACCTCGAAAGTAATAAGCTTGTCGCAGCCGTTGCACGTATGGCCGAGCCACAGGTCAGCGGCTTTGTCTCCGCCAACCGAGATTTCCCATCATGCTTGATCTTAAGGTAAACAGCATTGTTACGCCTGGCGTAGAACCTAGCCTACTAAAAAAAGCGGTTAGGGTATTGGGTATAAATAATGATTCTGTTGTTGTGATTGAGCTGAGTACGAATCCCAGCAAGCCGTGGCCGATTGATAAGTCCGTTTTGATTGACGATATTGATTCAGGGCGCGCAGTCTTAAGTCAAGAAATGGTCCCTTTACATCTGCTCAGAAGCGATGATGAAATTAGTGAAAATGAAAAAGCTAGCCGTAATCGAAATTGGAACCTTCTAAGGGGTTTAGTAGAAGATCGCTCCGCCTTGGAAATTCTTGGGCCGGGATTCGGAGGGCTTGTTGCTAGGCATGCCTTAGAGACAGGAGTAGAGCGTAAGCAGATATACCGGCTCCTATACCGCTACTGGAGCATGGGTCAAACGCCTAACGCGTTTCTTTGGAACACTAGCGCTTGCGGTGGTCGAGGGAAGAAAAAGGATCGATCCTCAGGCATTATCCCCGGTAGGCCGCGTAAGTATCTTGGTGTTGTTGTCAATGATGATGGGGCCATCACGCTTGAGCAGCGCCATCTCTCTCATATCCGTTTGGCTTACGGGCGGGTCGCCAGCGGCAAATGTGGCACCCTTAAAGATGCCCATAAGTGGATGTTAAACAAATTTTATAGAGAGACTCTCCCAGATGGCTCGAAAGGAAATATTGTACGCGGCAGTTACCCGACTACTACCCAGCTTAGATATCACGGTAAACTGTTTTTCGATGATCTTTATAAGCTTAAGGTGCGTGGCGGTTCTGTCCGATACAACAAGGATCATCGTGCTATCGTTGGTTCAGCGTCCCAAGGCCTGATGGGGGCAGCCCACCGATACGAGATAGATTCAACCATCGCTGATGTCTATTTAGTGCATCGCGTTAACAGGCTATGGCTCATTGGGCGCCCCATACTTTATGTGGTTGTCGATACCTATACTAGAATGATTGTAGGGATTCACGTGGGCCTTGAGGGACCCAGCTGGAACGGGGCTCGACACGCGATATACAACGCTTGCACCCCAAAGGTTGAATTTTGCAAGCGATACAATGTTGATATCGATGAGGCGGACTGGCCATGCTCGCACCTGCCAGTCGAAATTGTTGCTGACCGGGCTGAGCTTCTAAGCGAGGCAGGGGCAACGCTATCGCAAAGCTTGGGGCTAGCGGTGGAAATTTTGCCTCCCTTCAGGCCTGATTGGAAAGGGATCATTGAGAGCCGCTTCCGTGTCATCAATGAACACCTCGACTTGAAATTTATTCCAGGCGGTGTGGATGCTCGCAAGATGGAGCGTGGCGATAGGGACTACCAACTCGATGCGGTTTTGGATATCGACGAGTTCACCGAAATGGTTATTGTAGGAGTCTTGGCGCACAATAAAAGCCTACGAATACCACACCTTTTAAATCGCGAGATGATTGCTGACGGTGTAGAAGCCACGCCTATTGCAGTTTGGAAATGGTCGAAGGCTAATAGCCCAATCAATTCAAAAGTAGTATCTCCGGCTGAGTTAAAAATTGCCTTATTGCCATCTCAGGAGTGTCGTATCAGTCGAGGCGGTATTGTTTTCCAAGGAGTACAGTATACATGTCAAACAGCATTGCGTGAGGAGTGGTTGGAGCGCTCGCATAACCTGCGGACGAAATATGTTCGAGTATTCTATGATCCTAACTCTATTGAAAACTGTTGGATCAAGTCCGAAGCAGGTTTTGAGGCTTTAACTATTGTACCGCACCAAAGACAGAAATATGGTGGACTCCGTATGGAGGAGGTTCTTGATATGATCCATGTCTTGAACCAGGTTTCGCCTGATGCCCGTTACGACAGTGATAATACTGCGGCGCTGGTAAGGGGACGACAAGAGGAAATCCTTGACCGGGCCAAATCCAAACGTGCCGCACAGGGTGACCCGAAATCGAATGCAGATTTCAAGCGGGACAAACGTGCCAAGCGTGCTATCGAAGCTCAGACCGAGCGCGACTCCCATACCGCTGATCTGAATCAGCTACGCGTTGTGGATAACACGTCTCCTGTGGCAGAGAATTCTAAGCTAGTCACCGGCAGGCCCAGTTCCGCGAGAAGTGCGGCGTTTCTGAAACTAGTGGTCAGCGAGGGAAGCGAGGCTGAGACATGAACGATTTGACCTTCTCCCCCGCAGAATACATTCCTACAGGCATGCCTCTGTACGATGGGAACCCGCTGATCGAATGCTTGCCTAGAATTCTTTCGGATGTTGACGTGGTTAGGCGCGTTGGGAACCTTCCTCCAAAGCCCGACGAGGCCGAACGAGCGTTGCCCCCGAAGCTTCGCGGCCATGGGATCAACCGGCTGAAAGATGTTGTGGTTCCATTTGAAATCCACCTGCGTCTTGAAGACCTCTTCAGCCAGTTGATTCGCTACGGATATACGGGCCGCAATCCTCTGTTGGCCTCCTCCGTTAGGCATCGGTTGCCTTCCTCAGCGGAAGCCAAAGGCCATGGATTCATGTCTACCGCTGAGACGATGACCCTCATCGGCCTGAGTGGTATGGGCAAGACCACAGCGCTTAATTCCATAGCAAGGCTTTATCCGCAGGTTATCAGTCACAGCCGATATAAAGACGCGATTCTCATCGAAACCCAGGTTGTATGGCTTAAGATTGAGTGCCCGCATGACGGCTCGTTGCGCGGTTTTTGTGCAGCATTCTTCTCCGCCCTGGATGCTGCGTTAGGAGTCGAAAAATACTCGCGAAGAGGTGGCGCCGCCAACAGCATTAGCGTAATGCTCCAGCACATCAGTCAGCTGTGCAAAACCTTTTTCATCGGTGCTTTAATAATTGATGAAATGCAGCATCTTTGCTCGTCGCGGGGTGGGCAGGATCGAGAAAAGTTGCTGAATTTCTTCGTAACTTTATCCAACGATGCGGGCGTTCCGCTTGTCTATGTAGGGACCAACGCAATGCTTCCGCTATTTTCAGGTGTGCTGCGCAATGCCCGAAGAGCGGCGGGAATGGGGCCAATCGCTTTTGACCGATTCAGCGAAGACGATCCGTTTTGGGAGCACTTGGTGTCCCAGCTCTGGGCCTATGACTGGACGGCATCCTGCGCTCCCCTGACGAATGAGCTCCTGTCCAAGATCTATGATCTCACTCAGGGCAATACAGATTTCTTAGGGATGGTCTGAAGTAGCCATGCATTTCCGGCTGACTTCAGCCTCCGCCGATTTTGAAAGCGGCAAACCGATCAAAAACGATCAGATAACCAGCTCATTTCGGTGTTTCTAGCCGCCGAGAACACCTC
>NZ_PEMX01000066.1:0-8100 GCF_002759075.1 Pseudomonas sp. 382 | reverse complement strand
ATGCATTCTTTATCGGCGCTTTGGTGGAAGGGGTGGGGCGATGTCTCCCACGGTCTGTACTGCTGCGAACAGTCAGAATCGGGCATTTAGTCCCACCACCCCTTCAAGTCTAACCATACAAGCGGGCTTGCCCGCGATGCGCCGCGCGGGCGGCGCTCGATCTCATAGGCGCTGAAAATCCAAAGGCGGGCACCTGTCAGCCCTCACACCTTCTTCTGCTTCACAGGCGTCGTCTCGATGCCATCGAGAATCGCCTCGATGACGCCTTCCGCCATTTCAATCGCATGCAGGTTCGACCAGAACATGCCGCGGCCTTCTTCGCGCATGTAGTCCAAGGCTTTGTAGCCGGTCTCATAGGCGCAGCGCAGGTACAGCGCTACGTGAACCAGGGCATCTTCAGCAGCAATGTTCGGGTTGACGGTAAATCATGCCTCGTGCCCGGCGTCACAGCGGCCGAAGGATCGGGAGGAAGTGGAGGGAAGGGGTGGATCGGGGACGATTTTCTTGATCATAGGGATTCGCCTGTTAAAGGCTGGCCCTCAATTCGTTACCACACGACTTGGGAGGCAGCTGTACGCAGGGTGGTAAACCGGACGAATCCCAAACCCGGCAGGCTCGAAAGCCTCCCGCGCACAGCCGCCATTGGCTGCCATTCAGAATTCGTACTCCGGGTTACCACACCCGATCGCCAAGTTATTCGGCGACGGATGAAGCCTAGAGGCAGAGATTCCCACTGAGAAGGTGATGGCAGGGGACGCGGGTCGTAGGATATTTCCCGAAGCCCAAGCTGGACAGCCATTCCAGAAAAATTCAGAAAAATCTGCGAGGGAACGGGCACTCTGTGGTGCGGGCTTGCCCGCGAAGCAGGCAACGCCATGGATGGCACCGGCTTCGCCGGTGTTCGCGGGCACGCCCGCTCCCACAGGGTCCCGCGCCAATCCTGAGGTTATGTATCAGCCCGGCCGAACGACCTCGCCAGTAGCGAGGTTGCGAATCACACTCGGATTCTTCCGCCCGCCCAGTGCCCCACCGAGCACCAGGTCCAGCTGGCCATGAAAATACTGTTCCACCCGCAAGCGGGTCTTGGCCGCCGGGCGCCCGCCCGGATTGCAAGAGGTGGAAATCAACGGCCCGACCAAGGCACACAGCTCGCGCACCACAGGGTGATCACTGACCCGCAGCGCCACGGTGTCGTGCTGCCCGGTCACCCACTCGGGCAACAGGTCCTGGTGCGGTACCAGCCAGGTGTTCGGCCCCGGCCAGGTGCTGCCCATACGGTCGATCCAGTCCTCAGGGAAGTCCTCGAACAGGAAGTCGAACTGGCGGATGTTGTCGGCGATCAGGATCAGCCCTTTATCCACAGGCCGCGACTTCAGCGCCAGCAGGCGATACACCGCGTCCTCGTTCCAGGGGTCGCAGCCCAGGCCCCAGACCGCTTCCGTCGGATAGGCGATCACCGCGCCTGCCCGGATCTCACGTGCGGCTTGTTGCACACGAAAACTGCTCACCATTTACGTCTCTCCGCCCATTAACCTTAGCTTGCGCGCAGTTTACTCAGCCAGCGCGGGCAAACCAACGCCCGGCAACATTGCTGACACGGCCTTCAAGCTCCAGTTCCGTCAGTTGCGCCAGCACTTCGGCCAGCGGCAGGTCGCCGAAATGGGCCAGATTCTCGCTGGTCTGTGGCGCGGCATGCAGCAGGGCAAGCAACGGATGCGTCGGTTTATCCACAGCAGCTGGCGGCAGGTTCTGCCAACCGCGCAGGCTTTCCAGAATCTGCTCCACGCTTTCCACCAACAGGGCGCCATCGCGGATCAGCTGGTGGCAGCCCCTGGCTGCCGGGTGGTGGATCGATCCGGGAATCGCATACACCTCGCGACCCTGCTCAGCCGCCAGGCGGGCGGTGATCAGCGAGCCGCTGGCAAGGCTGGCCTCGACCACCAGCACGCCGAGCGACAGGCCGCTGATGATGCGATTGCGCCGCGGGAAGTTGCCCGGCAAAGGCCCGGCATCGAGCGGATACTCCGACACCAGTGCACCGCCCATGTCGATCATCATCCGCGCAAGGTCGCGGTGGCGCTGTGGATAAAGTTTTTGCAAGCCTGTGCCGAGCACGCCAATGGTGCCCCCTGCGACCTCCAGTGCCGCCCGATGAGCGGCGCCATCGATGCCCAGGGCCAGCCCGCTGGTGATGGTGAAACCGGCCTGCGCCAGCCAGCGGGAAAATGCCCTGGCCGTGTCGAGTGCCGGAGGTGTGGCACGCCTGCTGCCCACAATGGCCAACTGAGGTCGGTCGAGCAATGCCGGATTGCCTGCAACGAAAAGCAGCGGCGGGGCATCATCGATTTCCTTCAGCAATGCCGGGTAATCAGGCCGGTCCCACATCAGTAAATGCTGGCCCGGGCGCTCTAGCCAGGCCATTGCAGCCAGTGCACCGTCGCGTACTTCGGCACTGCGCCGCGCATCGATGGTGGCTTGTGGAATACCCAGCGCGCGCCAGGCCGGGCCGGGTGCGCTGAGCGCTGAAGACGCACTGCCAAAGGCCTCCAGCAGGCTGCGAAAACGTCGCAATCCGGTCTCGGGCAGGCGATGCAGGCGTAATCTGGCCTCCAGTTCGGCAGGTGAACAAGGCGACGAATGGTCATTCAGCATGGAGATCATCCTTGATCGAAACAGGGCCATCTACGTGGCACAACCTGTGGATAAGTTTGTGAGTAACACTTTGAAAAGCTGTCCATGATTTGGCGGCTATCAGGCCTATAGAGACCCTAGCCGAGCTTTCACAGGTGCTGAAATCCCCGTTTCCCTTTATTATGTGTGCTCAGTTTTCAACCGACCGCACAGTGACTGCCTGACCTTATGGCCATCTTGAACATTCTCGAATTCCCGGACCCGCGCCTGCGCACCATTGCCAAACCGGTAACGGTGTTCGACGACGCCCTGCGTCAGCTGATCGACGACATGTTTGAAACCATGTACGAAGCCCCTGGTATCGGCCTGGCCGCCACCCAGGTCAACGTGCACCAGCAGGTCGTGGTCATGGACCTCAGCGAAGACCGCAGCGAGCCGCGCGTGTTCATCAACCCGACTGTCGAAGAACTGACCCACGACATGGGCCAGTACCAGGAAGGCTGCCTGTCGGTTCCTGGCTTCTACGAGAACGTCGACCGCCCCCTGCGCGTGCGGGTCAAAGCCCAGGACCGCGACGGCAAGCCATTCGAGCTGGAATGCGAAGGCCTGCTGGCGGTGTGCGTGCAGCACGAGTTCGACCACCTCAACGGCAAGCTGTTCGTCGACTACCTGTCGCAGCTCAAGCGCGACCGGATCAAGAAGAAACTGGAAAAGCAGCACCGCCAGCAAGCCTGACCCCCACCTCCCAGAAGGCTTGCTCCGGCAAGCCTTTTTCTTTTGCAAGCGAGAACTCCATGCGCATCGTCTTTGCAGGCACTCCAGAGTTTGCCGCCGAACACCTCAAGGCCCTGCTCGACAGCCCGTACGAGATCGTGGCCGTCTATACCCAGCCCGACCGCCCTGCCGGCCGGGGCCAGAAGCTCATGCCGAGCCCGGTCAAGCAATTGGCCGTCGCCCACGACATCCCTGTGTTCCAGCCGCCGACGCTGCGCAATGCCGAAGCACAGGAAGCACTGGCCGCGCTCAAGCCAGACCTGATGGTGGTGGTCGCCTATGGCCTGATCCTGCCGCAAGTGGTCCTCGACATCCCGCGCCTGGGCTGTATCAACAGCCACGCCTCGCTGCTGCCACGCTGGCGCGGAGCTGCGCCGATCCAGCGCGCCGTAGAAGCCGGCGACGCCGAGAGCGGCGTGACGGTGATGCGCATGGAAGCCGGCCTGGACACTGGCCCGATGCTGCTCAAGGTGGTCACCCCGATCAGCGCCGACGATACCGGCGGCAGCCTGCACGACCGCCTCGCCGAAATGGGGCCTCCCGCTGTGGTCCAGGCCATTGCCGGCCTGGTCGACGGTTCGCTGCACGGGGAAGTGCAGGACGACGCCCTGGCCACTTATGCCCACAAGCTGAACAAGGACGAAGCGCGCATCGACTGGAGCCGCCCGGCCGTCGAGCTGGAGCGCCTGATCCGCGCCTTTAACCCGTGGCCGGTCTGCCATAGCACCCTGGATGGCGAAAGCGTCAAGGTGCTGGCTGCCAACTTGTCCACAGGCAAGGGTGCCCCGGGCGAGATCCTCTCCGCCAGCAAGGACGGCCTCGTCGTCGCCTGCGGTGAACAGGCACTGAGCCTGACGCGCCTGCAGCTGCCCGGTGGCAAAGCGCTGAGCTTCAGCGACCTGTTCAACAGCCGCCGCGAGAAGTTCGCCGCCGGCAAGGTGCTGGACCAATGAATCCACGCCTCGCCGCCGCCCGTGCCCTTGCCGCTGTACTCAGCGGCAAGGCCTCGCTGAACAGCTCGCTGCCAGCGCAGCTGGACAAGGTCGATGAACGCGACCGGGGCCTGACCCAGGACCTCGCGTTCGGTACCGCCCGCTGGCAGCCTCGCCTCGATCTATTGGCGGCACAACTGCTGCAGAAGCCGTTCAAGGCAGCCGATGCCGATGTGCAGGCGCTGCTGCTGGTCGGCCTGTATCAACTGTTCTACACCCGCATTCCGGCCCACGCCGCCATCGGTGAGACCGTCGGCTGTGCCGACAAGCTGAAGAAGCCTTGGGCCAAAGGCCTGCTCAATGCCGTGCTGCGCCGCGCCCAGCGCGAAGGCGAAGAATTGCTCGCCGGCATGGAGCGCGATCCGGTGGTGCGCACCGCGCACCCGCGCTGGTTGCAGAAGTCGCTGAAGGCCTTCTGGCCGGAGCAGTGGGAGGCCATCTGCGCCGCCAACAATGCCCACCCGCCGATGATCCTGCGGGTCAATCGCCGCCACCACAGCCGTGACGCCTACCTGGCACTGCTGGCCGAAGCTGGCGTCAGCGCCAGCGCCTGCCAGTACAGCCGTGACGGCATCGTGCTGGCCGAAGCCTGCGACGTGCGCGGCCTGCCAGGCTTCGCCGAAGGCTGGGTCAGCGTGCAGGACGAAGCCGCGCAGCTGTCCGCCGACCTGCTCGAACTGGCCCCCGGCCAGCGCGTGCTCGACGCCTGCTGCGCTCCAGGCGGCAAAACCTGCCACCTGCTCGAAGCCGAACCCGGCTTGGCTCACATGACGGCCATCGACCTCGAAGCCAAGCGCCTGACCCGTGTGCGCGAGAACCTCGACCGCTTGCAGCTGGACGCCGAGCTGATCGCCTGCGACGCCCGCGACACCGCCAGCTGGTGGGACGGCAAACCGTTCCAGCGCATCCTGCTCGACGCACCGTGCTCAGCCACTGGTGTGATCCGCCGCCACCCAGACATCAAGCTGACCCGCCAGGCCGAGGACATTCCGGCCCTGGCCACACTGCAAGGCGAGCTGCTCGATGCCCTGTGGCCGACCCTGGAAGTGGGCGGCATGCTGCTGTACGCCACCTGCTCCAGCCTGCCGACCGAAAACACCGAAGTGATCGATGCCTTCCTCGCCCGCACCCCGGGAGCCCGTGAGCTGGACCTGGCCACCGAAGCCGGCCTGCGCCAGCCCCACGGCCGCCAGCTGCTGGCCCAGGAAGGCGGTCACGACGGTTTCTACTATGCCAAGCTGATCAAGATCGCCGCCTCGCGCGGCTAAAGCACACAGGGTAGGGAGTAGCGGATGAAGATCATCATCCTCGGCGCAGGGCAGGTAGGCGGTACGCTGGCGGAACACCTGGCCAGCGAAGCCAACGACATCACCGTGGTCGACACCGATGGCGACCGCTTGCGTGACCTCGGCGACCGTCTGGACATCCGTACCGTGCAGGGCCGCGGTTCGCTGCCGACGGTGCTGCGCCAGGCCGGTGCCGACGACGCCGACATGCTGGTGGCAGTGACCAACAGCGACGAAACCAACATGGTCGCCTGCCAGGTGGCCTACACGCTGTTCCACACCCCGACCAAGATCGCCCGGGTGCGCGAGTCGGCCTACCTGACCCGCGAAGAACTGTTCGACAACGACCATATCCCGGTCGATGTGCTGATCAGCCCCGAGCAGGTAGTGACCAACTACATCAAGCGCCTGATCGAACACCCAGGCTCGCTGCAGGTGATCGACTTCGCCGAAGGCAAGGCCCAGCTGGTGGCGGTGAAGGCCTACTACGGCGGCCCGCTGGTGGGCCAGCAGCTGCGCCAGATCCGCGCGCACATGCCCAACGTCGATACCCGCGTGGCGGCGATCTTCCGTCGCGACCGGCCGATTACCCCAAGGGGCGACACGGTGATCGAAGCCGATGACGAAGTGTTCTTCATCGCCGCGAAGAAGGACATCCGCGCCGTGATGGGCGAGCTGCGCCGCATCGACGAGACCAACAAACGCATTGTCATCGCTGGCGGCGGGCAGATCGGCGAGCGCCTGGCCGAAGCCATCGAGAGCCGCTACCAGGTGAAGATCATCGAGATGAGCGCGGCACGCTGCCGGCACCTCTCCGATACCCTGGAAAGCACCGTGGTGCTGCAGGGCAGCGCCTCGGACAAGGACCTGATGCTCGAAGAGAACATCGCCGACGCCGATATCTTCCTGGCCCTGACCAACGACGACGAAGCCAACATCATGTCGTCGCTGCTGGCCAAGCGCCTTGGCGCGGGCAAGGTCATGACCATCATCAACAACCCGGCCTATGTCGACCTGGTGCAGGGTGGCGAAATCGACATCGCCATCAGCCCGCAGCTGGCCACCATCGGCACCTTGCTGGCGCACGTGCGACGCGGCGATATCGTCAGCGTGCACTCGCTGCGCCGCGGTGCGGCCGAGGCCATCGAGGCGGTGGCGCACGGCGATTCTAAGTCGAGCAAGGTGGTCGGCAAGGCTGTGGAAAACATTGCCTTGCCACCGGGCACCACCATCGGCGCGATCATCCGCGACGAGGAAGTGTTGATCGCCCATGACGACACGGTGATCGAGTCGGGCGACCATGTGATCCTGTTCGTTGTGGATAAAAAGCACATTCGCGATGTGGAGAAGCTGTTCCACGTCGGCTTGAGTTTCTTCTAGGAGAAGACGGCATGCGTGAATCGCTGGAGAAGATGCTGGCCAAGGGTGTGGATAACCCGCTGCTGAGGTTTGGCCTGGGCAAGGCCTGGCTGGATGAGGGCCATGGCGCGGAGGCGGCGCTGCACCTGGCACGGTGTGTGGAGCAGGATCCGAAGTATTCGGCGGCGTGGAAGCTGTTGGGGAAGGCGTATCAGCTGGTCGGTGACCTGGCAGCGGCGCGCAAGGCCTGGGAAGACGGGATCGTGGCGGCTCAGGCCCATGGTGACAAACAGGCCGAGAAAGAGATGACCGTATTCCTGAAGAAATTGAACAAGGTCTGACATTGCCGGGGCTGCTTTGCAGCCCTTTCGCGACGCAAGGCCGCTCCCACAAAGTGGACTGCCCCCTAAAAGTTGGACAGTTCTATGCTGCAGCCTGAGCCCTGTACTCAACAGGGCTCAGGCCATTGAGCTTCAGTTTGATGCGGTCATGGTTGTAGTAGCGGATGTATTCGTCCAGGCCCGCTTTCAACTCATCGACACTCTCAAAGCGCTTCAGGTAGAAAAATTCAGATTTGAGCGTACCGAAGAAGCTTTCCATGGCCGCGTTGTCCAGGCAATTGCCCTTGCGCGACATGCTCTGTTTCACGCCTCGCCCACGGAGCTTGTGACGATACTGAGCCTGCTGGTAATGCCATCCCTGATCTGAATGCAGCACAAGCTTCGGCTTCTCTCCCAAGCAGTCGAGGGCCTTGTCGAGCATGTTCCCAACCAGGCTGTAGCAAGGACGTTTGGCCGTTTCGTACGCCACGATTTCACCGTTGTACAAATCCATAACCGGCGAGAGATAGAGCTTCTGTTGCGCCACCTTGAATTCAGTCACGTCGGTCACCCACTTCTGATTAGGTCGTTGGGCAACAAAATTTCGCTCTAGCAAATTCGCCGCCACCTTGCCGACAACACCACGATAGGAACGGTATTTCTTAGGCCGTACCACTGACTTCAACCCTTGCTCAGCCATCAGTCGTTCAACGACCTTCTTGTTAACCAGCTTGTCCT
>NZ_PEMX01000065.1:0-9728 GCF_002759075.1 Pseudomonas sp. 382 | reverse complement strand
GGCCCATATAGTGCTGCAAACGTCTTTTTCGCTGGGTGAGCTATTCGCACTCTCGCGTGCTGATCCCACAGACAGTCAGCTCGACTATGGGTTTTTGATGTGTTTACTGCGTTTTCACACAGCCTGGACCCAAAGCGGACGGTCTCGGCAGGCTGTTACGGCCAAAAGCGGTCATCAGGGCTGGCTTGAATCGGGGCCGAAGGATTACGCTCTCAGCCCCATAATTGCTGGTCAGACAGTTACCACGATCTTGCCGATCTGCTGATTGGCTTCAAGGAAACGATGGGCATCCTGGATGTCGCTAAGTGTGAATGTCTTTGCGATGATCGGGCGCAACGCACCGGACTTCAACCCTTGCAGAATAAAAGCCTTTGCTCTCTCTAGGGCTTCAGGGTCGGCCACAATCTCTGCGTAGAGATAGCCCTTCAAAGTCAGGCTTTTGCTCAGCACGGTAAACAGTGGGAATGGTGTCGGTTCAGAGCTAAGTGCGCCGTACTCCAGCAAAATTCCGCCCCGCGCCATGCTCTGCGTGAGAGGTTCAAAGGACGGCCCGCCTACAGGATCGAATACAACGCGAGCGCCTTGACCGGCAGTTATCGTCATAACACGCTCGACGATATCCTCTTCATCGCTGACGATGACATGCGCAGCGCCTGCATCAAGTAGGGCTTGCTTCTTCGCGTGAGTTCGAGTGATCGCAATCGATGTGGCGCAGACCATACGAGCCATTTGGAAGGCGGCCAAGCCAACACTGCTTGACGCTGCGGTAACGATGACAAAATCGCCCTGCCGTAGCTTCGCCTGTTCAATCAATGCCCCCCAGGCGGTGACGTACTGCATCCAAGACGCCGCAGCCTCTTCAAAGGACAAGTTCTCAGGGCTCTTTACCACCAGGTGGGCCGGTACATTGGCCAACTCGCCGTAGGTGCCCCAGCGAGTAATATCCAGAGGTGGGATCAGAGCGACCGAGTCACCAATCGTGATCTCGGTTACGTCGCTCCCAACTGCCGTTACGATGCCTGCGGCCTCGTAGCCTAAGCGGCTGGGGAACTCCGCTTCTTGTAGGTATGCGTGATTGCGGAACATCACTTCGGCTCGGTTCAAGCCAATGGCTTTAACACTAATTTGCACCTCGTTTGCTGCTGGTGCCGATACTTCCAGATCTTCCAGCTTCAGAACGCTGGCGTCACCGTATTCATGAATTCTGACAATGCGTGCCATCATAGATATCTCGTTTATCAATGGGCCTCGACGTACATCCGGAAGGTATCCGGGCACTCGAAAGGTGACGAAAATTTAGTCATTGGTTGGCGCTAGATAAAGGCCTACGATGGCGCATTACTAGAAACAGAGTGTTTATAATGGATCGCCTGACCCAGATGGCTACGTTCGTCAAAACAGTTGAGCTGGGTTCATTCAGCGCCGCTGCGGACGACCTGAATCTGTCCCCTCAATTGGTAGGGAAACAGGTGAAAATGCTCGAACAACATCTGGGTGTTTCCCTGCTGCACCGGACTACGCGCAGGCAAAGCCTCACCGACTTCGGCAGGGCGTTCTACCCGCGAGCAAAACTGATCCTTGCAGACATGCAGTCTGCCGAGAGCCTGGCTGCCCTCACTCGGGGCACACCAAGCGGCCGCCTTCGCATCAACGCGCCGGTCACGTTCGGAATTCGCACGCTTTCGCCACGCCTGCTGGAATACATGGTTCGGTATCCTCAGGTGTCTGTTGACCTAACGTTATCGAACGAACTGGTCGATATCGTTGATGATGGTTACGACGTGGTATTTCGCATCGGCGAGCTGGCGAGCAGTGGGTTGAAGGCATTGCCACTGGAGCCCTATCAGATGGTTTTATGCGCTGCGCCGTCCTATCTTGCACGTCGCCCTCCCATCATCAATCCGTGGGATCTACAGCAGCAGGAATGTCTGGGGTTTACCTATTCTGATGGCCGCTCACACTGGAGCTTCGACAGCCCGGGGGGGCGTATAGATGTTCCTATTACAAGCAAATTAACGATCAATCAAGGTGATCCACTGCTGGCAGCGGCTGTAGCTGGTCTAGGCGTGGTTCTACAGCCGATAGAGTTGGTTAGCGATGCACTGCGCGATGGGACACTGGTGCGTCTGTTGCCGCAGTACCCGGTGCCCAATACCGCAATGCACATCCTCTATGCCCCTGACCGAAGAATGACTCCAAAGCTGCGCAGCTTCTTGGAGTTTGCGCGTGAGGCTTTTGGGCAGCAAGGCCCTCTCTAACGCACGAAAATCAATGTCTGCGCTATCCGGTATTCGTAAAGGACGACGATTACCGTGGCTCACCGGATATGACCAAGCCCCCTTGCTGAGGAAGTACCTGCTGGAGCACTTCGCGGCGGAAGTCGAAGAACTGAAAGACGCCATGTTCGTTGGCTTGGGGCCGTAGGTCCAGAGCGTGCTGGACCGCCTGATCCAGGAGCGGGTTCTGAATCCCGACCGGGTGATTGCCGGCATGCTGCACCCCTCCGGAAACTGCACCTACCGGATCAACTACCTCATCGGCGACAGAAGCGCGCTGGTCCCGCACGCCACCAGCCCTGTGCCTTACCACCAGGTCCGGCGAGCATTTCGGGAGCGGTTCGTCACCGCCTGATCGAACGTCGGATGAGTGGATGCTAACGCGGGTTCAATTCCCAAACGGGAATAGAACTGGCGCCCTGCCTGATGCGCTCGGTTGGTGACCCGACCAGGGCAGAACTGGTAGGATTGCGGGCATCAAGGGCCGGATTCCGCACCTTTCCGCAGGAGTTTGCAGCGGTCGCAAGGCGCTGAGTTACATAGGTTTGGCGCAGGGTTCCACCCCACCGAGCCCCTGCAGGAGTTCGAATCGTTACACCCCCCCCCAGAAACCCTCACTAGCCCGCACGGCCCGATGCTAGGTCGTTGATTTTCAACAAATCGCTCGATCGATCCGCGCTTGCGGACTGCGGACTTCCAATGGGCCGGAAATCTGGCTCGCCCAGACGGCTCTCGGTACCGACACGTTGCAAACAGTCGGTACTTCTCGATAACTACCCGACGAATCGGAACATCACAGCCAGCCCTGATGTTGCCCCTGCTTGCTGACGCAGCTTGGAAGTTCTGGCTGCAATATTGCCCCCCGTCGCTGTGGAAGGAGCTCCTTGGGCAAGTGCAATCGAGGGGGGATCGCTGCGTAGAGCTTGTGCCCCCATCCTGCAGCGTGACCTGATTGGGTCAAGGCCGGGTTGTCATGCAGGCAGCTTGGCTGCAAGCAGTTCGACCTTCTCGATATTGGGCGGAGAACTGAGCAAGGTCGCGGCGTTGGCCATCAAGGCCACGGCGATCTGGCCGTTCAGATGTGCTTGGCGACCTGCCTCATCGGCAAAGGCATCGAACACACCGAACGTCGAAGGGCCAAACTTCAATGCGAACCAGGCAGTGGTGCCGGACTCGGCGTTGGCGAGCGGCAGTGCGCTGGCCAGGAAGTCGGCAAGCGCAGCCTCCTGGCCGGGTTTGGCTTCGAGGCGAACAAACAGGGCGAGCTTGGTCATACTGTAATCCTTTGGGTAAATGGGTTAGGTGAATGGATCGACGAGCCTGCAGTCTAAGTCGTCATGACAGCCATCTCTATAGACAATAATGACAACATTGATATCATTGTTGCCATGAAACTCCACATCCTTGTTTGTGACGGCGTGTTTGATCTGGGGCTTGCGGCGCTCACCGACACAGTGGGCTTGGCCAATGCGATGGCGGGCTCGCTGCCACAGGCTCCCGCGCACATAGAGCTCACGCTGGTGGGCGTTCGGCGTCGCATCCGAACTGCGCAAGGCTTGACGGTCCCCGTGGTCCCTGCGCGTGGTGTGCCGGAACCAGACGTCGTGCTCGTGCCCGCGTTTGGTGACAAGATGCCCGACACGCTCTCGGCTCGGCTCACACGCCCCGACGTGCCCGATGCGGTCGCCGTGCTACAGCAGTGGTCCACCGCTGGCGCGCACCTTGGTGCCGCTTGCTCCGGTAGTTTCTTGCTTGCAGAGAGTGGCCTGCTTGATGGGCATCGTGCGACGACGTCATGGTGGCTGGGGCCGATGTTTCGGCAGCGCTATCCGAACGTCACGCTGGACGAGTCACGCATGATCGTGAACTCGACACGCTTCACTACCGCGGGTGCCGCTTTGGCCCACGTCGACCTGGCCTTGCGCATCATCCGGGAGCGCAGTCCGGCGCTGGCGGCACTGGTGGCACGCTATCTGCTGGTCGAGGCACGCAGTTCGCAAGCCGAGTTCGTGATTCCCGACCACCTTGCGCATGCCGACCCGATGGTGGAGCGCTTCGAGTGCTGGGCCAGAAGTCAGCTCGCGAAGGGGTTCTCGCTGGCGGAGGCGGCCAGTGCCGCGGGCACAAGCGAGCGCACCTTGGCGCGGCGGCTGCAAAGCGTTTTGGGCAAGACACCGTTGTCGTATTTCCAGGACCTGCGCGTGGAGCATGCCGTCCATCTCTTGCGCACCGGAAACGCGAGCGTCGACCAAGTCGCCGCACAGGTCGGGTACTCGGATGGGGTGACCCTGCGGGTCCTGTTGCGCCGCAAGCTGGGCCGGGGTGTCAGAGAGTTGCGACGCGGTGGATGACCAGAGGCGTTTGGTGTATACACGGCTGGAGACCGCCGAGAAACTGACGCAGGCCAAACGGCGCATTTGGACCTGACAAAACTACTGCCCGCCACGGCGCGCAAGCTCCAGTTTGACCCCGGACAAAGTTTTGCTGGCAATGTCGTGGTTGAGCAAATCAATACCTTGATTGAGCAACGCTGTGCACTGACGATTCGGCGGCTCACCGACCCCGCCGCCGACAATGACGCAGCCGCCGAGCCCACCGTTTGAACTACCGTGCGGACACGGGTTCGATTCAGGGTTTGGGAATTGAACCTACATCCCATCGCAGACGAGTTTGATGCCCGTTTCCGGCGACCAGCATGGCTGAGAAACCTGCTTGCAGGTCTACAATCGGGCAGGCTTTACGATCGAGTTCGCAATGGTTCGCAGCAGCTCGTTGCACTTCTATTGCGTGGTTCTCCCATTGAGGAAGATTAGAATGTATCTGCCGAGCACGATTCCTAATCAGCAGCATCGAGGGTTCAGCCGAACCTTCACTCCGGGTCATTTGAGCCTGGGATTGTTCTTCCCTTTGGAGGCCTTCGGTGGGGACATTCCGAGCATGCTCAACCAGGTCGCATTGGCCAAACGAGCAGAGGAGCTGGGCTTCTCCGCGCTTTGGTTTCGCGACGTGCCTCTTCGGGACCCTAATTTCGGCGATGTCGGCCAAGTCTTCGATCCCTGGGTTTACCTGGGCTATATGGCGGCTCATACGTCAGAGATAGCGCTTGGCAGCGCATCCATTGCCATCCCTTTACACCATCCTCTGCACACGGCCAAGGCGTCAGCCAGCGTCGATCAGTTGAGCGCAGGTCGCTTGATTCTGGGCGTAGCCTCCGGCGATCGCCCAGTGGAGTTTTCAGCCTTTGACGTCGATCCCGAAAGGCGCGGAGAAGTCTTTCGAGAGCACTACGAGGTGATTCGCCGAGCCTACAGCACCAGCTTCGAACCCATCCGCTGGAGCGGTGGTAAGCTGCGCGGCGCAGACCTCATTCCGAAACCCACAACCCAAGTGATTCCGATGCTCGTGACCGGACATAGCCGCCAGTCACTGGATTGGATCGCGCGCGAAAGCGCCGGATGGGTCAACTATCCACGCGCGCCGAAAATGCAGCGACTGATCGTGGAAGATTGGCGGATGGAGGTCATGAAGCAATGTGGTTCCGTCTATAAGCCCTTCACTCAGTCGCTTTACATCGACCTCAGTGAGAACCCGTCCACGCCGCCCACTCCCATTCATTTGGGGTTCAGGCTCGGACGCGACCACCTCCGGGCTTTGCTGGAGTCGCTTGAGGAAATCGGGGTGGACCACGTTATCCTCAATCTCAAGTACGGAAAGCGCCCTGCGGCGGACGTCATTGAGGAACTGGGCACTCACATCGTTGCGCAATTCGGAGTAAAGGCGCGTCCTGGAGCAAATTGATCCGCCGGCCGCGTCCAAGCCCGGCCGAGGTGGTGCGGCTCAATAGGCTGAATGATCAGGCCGATACCTGTTCAAGGAATATCAGTTGCAACGGCTCTTGCAGCAGATCATCTGCCGTGGCGGCAAAGCGCTGAAAGTAAGGCATCGAAAAATGCGCATCCAGCGCCGCCTGATCCCTGAAAGCCTCGCGCATGTAGAAAGTGCCCTGCTCGTCACGCTGCTCGAACAACACATAATCGAGATTGCCCGGCTCTGCGCGGGTCGGCTCTATCAGCGTCAGCAATTCTTCTTTCAATGCCTGTTCTTTGCCTGCCTTGGCCTTGAGCACGGCAATTGATACCAAGTGTTGTTCGGTGTGGGTTAGGCTGGCGACATAGTCGATCTCCGGCACACCGAGCGCTTGCAACTGTGCGAGCAGTGGCTGGCTGTGATCGATCACGTGATGCGCGCCCAACTGCCGCACCCAATCAGCGGTTTCCTGGCGTGAGGCGGTACCAATGACGGTAAGGCGGGTCAACTTTCGGGCCAGTTGCACCAGCATCGAACCGACGCCGCCAGCCGCTCCAGTGATCAACAGGCACTTGCCCTCCCCCGTACCCTCGACGACACCGAGCCGGTCAAACAACAATTCCCAGGCCGTGATCGAGGTCAATGGCAACGCTGCCGCATCGGCGGCACTCAATGAATGAGGCTTGTGCCCGACGATCCGCTCATCGACCAAATGGAATTCGCTGTAGCTGCCGGTGCGGGCAATCGAGCCGGCATAGAACACTTCATCGCCCGGCTGAAACAGCGTCACTTCAGCGCCGACCTCGCGGACAATGCCTGTGGCGTCCCAGCCGAGGATTTTCGGTTCTTTTGTGAAAGTTCCGGCGCGCACCTTGGTATCCACCGGATTCACTGATACCGCGCGAACTTCGACCAGTAGATCCCGAGGGCCAGGCGTGGGCCGCGGGAGACTGATGTCGATCAATGCTTGTGGATTGTCGATGGGCAAAGCGTGCTGGGTAAAGCTGATGGCTTTCATGGAGACTCGCTGTCGAAGGGTTGATGCATTCACTTGCGGCAATCTTCGACTTCCCATGGACAAAGAAAAACAAGCAGAATGCGCCAACACTTTCACTTCAGGAGTGAAAATGATCCGCATCGATGATCTTGGTTTATTCATCCGCAGCGCCGCGCTGGGCAGTTTCACCGCAGCGGCGCTGGAGGTTGATCTGCTGCCTGGTCAGGTCGCAGCCGCCATCAAACGTCTGGAGCGCGAACTGGACGTGCGCCTATTCGCCCGTACGACGCGCAGCCTGCGATTGACTGCCGAGGGCGAGCAATATCTGCCCACCGCCCACTCAGTGCTAGAGACCCTGCAGCAAGGCAAGGAAAACCTGCGGGGTGAGAACGCCACGCTGCGGGGCGTGCTGCAAGTGACAGCGCCGTCCGATCTGGGGCGCAACATACTGCTGCCGTGGCTGACGCTGTTCCGCCGTCAGCATCCTGAATTGACGTTGCGTTTTTTCCTGTCGGACCAGATGGCCAATCTGTTTCGCGACCCGGTGGACGTGGCGATTCGCTACGGTCCAAATGAAGACGCCAACTACGTGGCACTGCCGCTTGCACCTCGGAACCAGCGGGTGCTGGTTGCCTCGCCGGAGTATGTGCAACGCTGCGGTTCTCCCCAAACACCGGATGACTTGAGCAAGCATGCCTGCCTGCTCTATCTGCAAAATAGCCGAGTCTACGACAAGTGGAACCTGGGCGGTCAAACCGTGCAGGTTTCGGGACCGTTGTTCAGCGATGACGCCGATGTCGTGCGGCGCTGGTCATTGGAGGGTGAAGGTATCGCCTACAAATCCTGGCTGGATGTCAGTGCAGATATCGCCGCAGAGCGTCTGCTTGTGCTGCTGCCGGATTATCCTGGCGAAGCGTCACCGTTGAGTCTGGTGTGCCCGCATCGCAAGCAGATCAGCCCTGCGGTTTCTCAGCTTCACACGTGGCTGAGTAGCCAGTTTTCTGCTCTGAAGCGCAGGTGAACCGATCCTGTGATTGATGCTCACTGAGCATCCCGCGCTTCATGGTTCGGCGGATCAATGCGTTCAATATTCCCCAATACCAGCGCTCGCCCGGCAAACAGGCCGCCTGCTGTTTCCAAGGCAAAACGTTCGGCGTCGCGTTTGCGCACTTCCTCGATCACTGCGTCGGCTTCGTGCTCAGACGCACCCAGAGTCAGCACGGCCTGACCACCGAGCAGCAGGGCGGCCTCAAAGGTATCCCGTACTATGTAGTCGGCATCGTGTTTGACTAATTCCAGCGCATGTTCGCGGTCAAAAGCGCGCACCACCAATTTCACCTGCGGGCAGTAGTGCCGAGTACTTTCGACAATGCGTGTCGCGGCTTTCTTATCATCCACACAAATAATGATGGCGCGGGCGTGATGGGCACCAGCAGCGTGCAATATTTCATGGCGGGCACCATCGCCGTAATAGACCTTGAATCCATAGGGTGTCACGGCGCGGATGACCTCCGGATTTATATCAATGATGGAAATTTTCGCTCCCTGGGCGAGCGGTGCCTGGCAGGCAATCTGCCCCACTCGGCCAAAACCGATGATGAGTACATTGCCTTGCAGGTTGTGTGCGGCTTCCACACCGTCCATGGAAACGGTCTGTACGCGCGCAAAGCGTTTGTACAGCAATACAGTCACCGGCGTAATGGCCATGGAGAGCACCACAATAGCCGTCATATTGGCGCTAACTTCAGGACTGATGACCCTGAATTTGAGCGCTTCGGCAAACAGCACAAAAGCAAATTCGCCCCCCCCTGCGCCATAAGCACGGCGCGATCCAGTGCGTCGCTATGGCTGCTTTTCGCGAGGTCGGCGCGCGACCTCATAAATGCACAGCGCCTTGACCGTCATCAGCGCAAGCACACCAGAGGCGATGAGCATCCAGGCCTTGTCCACCACCTGCAGATCCAACGACATACCGACGCCGAGGAAAAACAGCCCCAGCAGCAGGCCGCAAAATGGCTCTATGTCGGCCTCCAACTGGTGGCGGAAGGTGGATTCCGACAGCAGCACACCAGCAACGAAAGCCCCCATCGCCATTGAAAGGCCGCCGATTTCCATCAGCAGCGCGACACCCAACACAACCAGCAACGCAGCGGCAGTCATGACCTCGCGCGCTTTGGCTCGGGCCAATACCTGAAACAGAGGATTGAGCAGCCACAATCCAATGGCCACCAATGCGCCCAAGGACAATCTGCTGCCCATCGATGCCAGTCCCGAAGACCAGGCGGCGCAGTCCGAAGCCTGGACCGCCGCCGTTGCCTATGCTGCGCTGCTCCACGATATTGGCAAGATCGCCGTCGATCTACACGTCGAACTGGCCGACGGCAGTACTGGCATCCGTGGCATGGCCCGCTGCACCAGGCGTACCGATTTCGCTACCGTGACGACCGCGAATACCGCCTGCACAGCGCCGCAACAGGCTTGCTCTATCGTCAACTGCTCGACCGCCACGTCCTGGACTGGTTCAGCGACTATCCGGCTCTCTGGGCACCGCTGCTCTATGTGCTGGCCGGTCAGTACGAACATGCCGGTGTACTGGGGGAACTCGTCGTGCAAGCAGACCGGGCGTCGGTGGCCCAGGAGCTGGGCGG
>NZ_PEMX01000064.1:0-9968 GCF_002759075.1 Pseudomonas sp. 382 | reverse complement strand
ACAGAATTTCTTGACGACCATAGAGCATTGGAACCACCTGATCCCATCCCGAACTCAGTAGTGAAACGATGCATCGCCGATGGTAGTGTGGGGTTTCCCCATGTGAGAGTAGGTCATCGTCAAGATTCATTTCGCAAAATCCCTATCTGCGCGTGCAGGTAGGGGTTTTGTCTTTAAGTAGGAACTACAGAGATTCGCGGGAACGTCCTCGGGACGGACCGGCATACAGAATTTCTTGACGACCATAGAGCATTGGAACCACCTGATCCCATCCCGAACTCAGCAGTGAAACGATGCATCGCCGATGGTAGTGTGGGGTTTCCCCATGTGAGAGTAGGTCATCGTCAAGATTCAAACAAAAGCCCCTGTCTGCATTGCAGACAGGGGCTTTTTCTTTTCCGGCCTACAGTACCCTGACGTGCGCGCTAGCGGGCGAGTTGTTTGTCCAGGTAGTTTCTGATCACCCGCGATCCATTGTTCAGATGCTGCTCCAGCACCCTTACCGCCTCGTCGACCAATTTGTCAGCGGCAGCATCTACCAAGGCGTTATGGTCGTCCTGGGTCAGCTTGCCCAGCCCCATGGATGACAGGTGAAAGCGCAAGAAGCGTTCTTCCTCGTTCAGCTCGTTCTCGATCAGACGCAGCAGTTTCTGGTTGGATGCCTTGCCATAGAGCGCCATGTGGAAAAGTCGATTGAGACGGCCGATTTCCGCATGGCTAGTTTCGTTCTCCAGTTGCTGAATGTAACCACGGGCACTGGCGATATCATTGGCATCGAGCAACGGAATAGATTGGCGCAGCGCTTCGCTCTCCAGGAGCACGCGCAATGCATAGGTGTCGACTGCGTCCTCGCCAATCAGGGGGGCGACCACTGCACCCTTGTGCATTTCCACCTTCAGCAACGATTGCGCCTCCAGCTGGCGCAGCGCCTCGCGCACCGGCATGCGGCTGACACCGTACAGGTCGGCAACTTCCTGTTGGCGCACGGCGGTGCCAGGTGGCAGGCGGCCATCGAGAATGGCGCTGCGCAGGCGTTCTTCAATAACGCTACGCGCCAGGTGTGCTGGCAGTTGTTCGCAGGCCAGCACGTTAGTAAGTTTGATTTTCTCGGCCAAGCGAAGTGTGCCTCGACGACAAAAAAGTTGGATCCAATGACCCTAGTGATAGGTAGGGGGCCTGTCAAACCTGCGCTGGCGAAGAAGCGAGCGGCTTAGGTTCACAATTATGGTGGATGAGTTCTTCTGGCAAAGGAAGCGACACCCCCTAAGCATTAACTATAAAGTCGTACCTGGCCGACCATCGGCTAGATGATTGCGCGGTGCCATTGTCTTTTAGGTGGCCAGGCCGCACCATCGCTGCTTTGGAATGACCTGAACAGGGCCTCGCAGTGGCGATTACCTGGCTGCTCAAAACCGCCGTGCGACGTTTCGGCCTTGCCCTGCTGCTAGGTAGCTTGCTGCTGGGCGGTTTGCATGCGGATTGGGATTTTGCCGAGATCAGCCGCAAGTCCGAGGCCCTGTATGGCCCACTGGGTAACGGCAAGGGCCGCATCGATGCCTGGCAGCGGTTGATGGCCACACAGAGCCAGGGCAGCGAGATGCAGCGCTTGCAGGTGGTCAACCAGTTCTTCAACCAGCAACTGCGTTACGTCGAAGATATCGACCTGTGGCATGAGGTCGACTACTGGGCCACGCCGATCCAGGCCCTTGTAAAAGGCGCCGGCGACTGCGAGGACTACGCAATCGCCAAGTATTTCAGCCTGCGGCGCATGGGGATCCCCAGCGAGAAGCTGCGCATCACCTACGTCAAGGCTTTGCGCCAGAACCGCGCGCACATGGTGCTGACCTACTATTCAAGCCCACAGGCGCAGCCGTTGGTGCTCGACAGCCTGATGGACGCAATCAAGCCGGCCAGCCAGCGCACTGACCTGCTGCCGGTGTACGCCTTCAATGGTGAAGGTCTGTGGCTGACCGGCGCTGCGGGCAACAAGAAGGTCGGTGATACCAAGCGCCTGTCCCGTTGGCAGGACTTGTTGAAGAAAATGCAGGCAGAAGGGTTCCCGGCCGAACCGGTTTACTGAAGGAGCACAGATGTCACTGTTCAAACAATTGCTGTTGGCCATTTGTCTGTTCCTGGTCGTCGCGTTCAGCGGCAGCTTCATGGTCAGCCTGGAAAGCTCGCGCAGCCAGTACGTCAACCAGTTGCGCTCGCATGCCCAGGATGCGGCCACTGCGCTGGCACTGTCGCTGACGCCGAATATCGATGACCAGGCAATGGTCGAACTCATGGTCAGCTCGATCTTCGACAGTGGCTACTACGCCAGCATCAAGGTGGTCGACCTGAGCTCCAATGCCGTGCTGGTCGAGCGCCATGCAGAGCCGGACCCTGGCGGTGTACCTGGCTGGTTCATCAACCTGATCGGCCTGGAAGCGGCCGGCGGCGACGCCCTCGTCAGCCGTGGCTGGCAGCAGGCGGCACGGGTCGAGGTCATCAGCCACCCGATGTTCGCCATCGGCAAGCTCTGGCAGAGTGCCCTGGGCAGCCTGGGCTGGCTGCTGCTGTGCGGCGCCGCCAGCGCCGTGCTCGGTGCCTTGCTGCTGCGCCGTCAACTGCGTCCGCTGGAGTACATGGTCGAGCAGTCCCACGCCATTGCCCGCCGCGAATTCCTCAGCCTGCCGGACCTGCCGCGCACACCGGAGCTGCGTCGCGTGGTGCAGGCGATGAACCAGATGGTCGAGAAGCTCAAGGCGCTGTTCTCCGAGCAGGCAGAACGCAGTGAACGGCTGCGCGCCGAGTCCTATCAGGACAGCTTGACCGGGCTGTCCAACCGCCGTTATTTCGAGATGCAGCTCAATGCCCGGGTCAGTAACCTGGAAGAAGCGCGTTCCGGCTACCTGCTGCTGTTGCGTGTGCAGGGCCTGGCAGGGCTCAACGCGCGCCTGGGTGGCCAGCGCACCGACCAGCTGCTGCAGGCGGTGGGCGAGCAACTGCGCCGCGCCTGTGCGCATTACCCGGAAACCAACGACCTGATTTCCCGCAGCCGTGGCGGTGAGTTCGCGGTGTTGGCGCCGGGCATGGTGCATGAGGAGGCCATCCAGCTCGCCCAAGCCCTGGAAATCGCGTTGCAGAGCCTGCACGAGACCGGGGCCAGCGATATCCAGCCGGTGGCCTGCATTGGCCTTGCGCCATTCCACCCGGGCGATGAGCCCCAAGCGTTGCTCAAGTTGGCCGACGAAGCGTTGGCGCGGGCCGAGAACCAGCCCCTGCCGGGATGGGTGTGCCTGGAGCAGGGTGTGGCAGATGTGGCTGGCGATACCCAGCACGCTTGGCACACGCGGTTGGATGAAGCGTTCGTAAACGGCCAGTTTGCGCTGTTCTTCCAGCCGGTGGTGGAGGCCAGGGATACCCAGCGCGTCTTGCACCATAAGGTGATTTCGCGCCTGCTGGACGACCAGGGCAACGCCCTGCCGGCCGGCCGCTTCCTGCCCTGGCTGGAGCGCTTCGGCTGGATGTCACGGCTGGACGAGCTGGTGCTGGAGAAGGTGTTGACGCACTTGCGCAACCATGACCAGATGGTGGCGCTGAACCTGTCGGCGACGACCCTGGCCGACCCCACGGCCCTGCAAAGGGTGTACGAGCTGCTGGGGCAGAATACCGCGCTGGGTTCGCGCCTGACTTTCGAGATCGGCGAGGAGCAACTGCCCGAGCAGGCCGCGCTGGAAACACTCACCCGCCGTCTGCACGGGCTGGGCTTCGGCCTGGCGCTGCAGCGCTTCGGCGGGCGCTTCAGCATGATCGGCAACCTGGCACACCTGGGCCTTGCCTACCTGAAGATCGACGGCAGCTACATCCGCAACATTGACCAGGAACAGCACAAGCGGCTGTTCATCGAGGCTATCCAGCGCGCGGCGCACAGCATCGATCTGCCGCTGATTGCCGAGCGGGTGGAAACCGAAGGCGAGCGGTTGGTGCTGGTGGAGATGGGTGTCGGTGGCATCCAGGGGCAGCTGGTCGGCGAGCCGGCGCCCTGGCGTTGATCGAAGAATGCCGGGGCGCAAGGCGCACCCGGTGATTTCAGATCAAGCCGCCTTCCTCTTCTTCCTCGATCAGGTTGTTCAAGCTCCCCAGCGCCTTGCGCGCGGTGGAGCGGTTGAGCAACTTGGCCTGCGCCCCCGCCGGCAGGTCGGTGATGCTGAACACGCCCTTGGCCGTGAGTACTTCGATCAGGTCCTCGAGCACACGGATCATATCCAGGTCGCTCTGCTTGAGCTGCTTGAGGCTGTTTTCGACGACATCGTCGGCAAACCACCCCTGAATCTCGGCATGGTCGGCCGGCAGGACTTCAGTGTGGTCGGCGTACGGCACGGGTTCGACCCGCTGCAGTTGCCCTTTCTGGTCGCGTTGCACATAGAACAGTGCTTCCATCCTCGTCACCCCGGTTCCTTCATGGTGGCTCCTGGCGCAGCATAGGCAACTTTGACCTGCTGCGCCTGCCAGTCAGCTGTTGTTGTTATCGATCTTGATGGTTGGGTCTGCGCCGCTGATCAGCGAGTTGATGCTGGTGTTCGACCAGTTCACCCCTTCCAGCTTGATCGACACGTCAGCATTGGCCAGCCCGCCGGCTGCATTGAGCTTGCCTTCCGTGCTGATCTGCAGGGTCGATTCGCCGCCCACGGTGGTGATTTTCAGGTAGTTGTCGATGGTCGTGCCACGTTCCCCCTGCAGCAGGTCGGTCAGGTCGAGGCGGTCGCCTTCGCTCAGCTTGAAGTCCTTGATCACGTCCTGGCCTATGTCGCCGGCTTTCCACACGAATGTATCTGCACCGGCGCCACCGCTGAGGATGTCATTGCCCTTGCCACCGGTCAGCATGTCGTTGCCGGCCCCGCCGAACAACAGATCGTTGCCTTCACCACCGAGCAAGGTGTCGTTGCCGGTGCCGCCGAGCAAGATGTCGTTGCCTTTGCCGCCATCGAGGTAATCGTTGCCGCCCTGACCGAAGATGATGTCGTTGCCACCGCCCCCCAGCAGGGTGTCGGCACCGTCGTTGGTGCGCGACAGGTCGAAGTCGGTGTAATGCTCGCTGATGTATTGATGCATCACCTTGGCATCCACCAAGCTTGTGTCCACGCCTAGCTTCGTCGCGACGAAGGCCTGGACTGCCTCGATGCCGCTGCCGGGGATCGAGTCGAAACTCACCAGGTCGCCAAAGATGATGTCGTGTCCGTCGCCACCACTGATGGTGTCGGCGCCGGCGATGGTCTGGACGGTGTGGCCGAGGATCGCATCGGAGATCTTGCTTGGGTCGACGTTGACCTGGGGTACGCCGTCGCTGTCGAACGGTTTCAGGTCGGTGGCGGCGATGCCTGTGCCGACGCCGACGGCTTCGACCGATGACAGCGCCGAGAGCAGCGCGAAGCTCGAGGTGGCGTTGGTCAGGGTGTCGCTGGTGGTGGTGCTGCCGGTGCCGGCCAGTTTCGACAGCTCGTAGCCGCCGTTGCCTTCGGCGTGGATCAGGCCGGTGGTGACTGCACTCCACTTGTAGCTCAGGCTCAGCAGGTCGAAGCTGCGGGTTTCGGCGGTGAGCTTGCCGGTGGTGTCGATCGACACCCGGTTGCTGGTGTCCAGCTGGTAGTTGGTCAGGGTGTCACCCATCTTGTAACTGACGTTGCTGAGCAGGGTGTCGAGCTTGACCGAGCTGTTGGCCAGGGTCGGGTTGGTCTGCTCGCCAGTCTGGTAGTAGGTCGGCTGGCCGTCGGTGAGGAAGTAGGTCTGGTTGGTGCCGGTGACGCCGGCATTTTTCAGGTTCTGGAACCAGTTGGCGGTGGTCTTGAAGGCATCCTCGTAGTTGGTACCGCCGTCCGCGCTCATGCCGCTCAGGGCGTTCAGCAGCGTCTTGAGGCCAGCGTCGTTGAGGGTGACTGAGACGGTGCTCTTGACCTGGGTGGCAAAGTCCACCAGCAGCACGTTGACCGTGCCGACCCCGGTGGCCTTGGCATCCGCCAGCAGCGTCTGGAACGTGGTGGCCAGCGACGCCTTGGTCGCGTCGATGCCGGTGGTGCTCATGCTGCCCGAGGTGTCGACGATGAAGGCGAGGTTGTAGTTGGTGCCGGCGGTCATGTGCAGGCCGGCGCTGTCGGCGATGATGATGTCATCGCCGTAGGTACCGGTGGTGCTGTCATTGGCGGTGGTCAGCTGGCTGGTGGTGTAGGTGTCCGGGTAGACCGTGACCTTGAGGGTGCCTTCGGTGATGGCGAAGCTGCCGCCGACCGACTCGGTGGAGGTCGAGCTGACCTTCACGTCGAACTGGCCGCTGTAGTAGGCCGGTGGCTTGATCGTCAGGCTGCTCAACGTCCAGCCACTGACATCGACTGCGGTGGCGCCCACGGTGGCGGTGTGCCCGGCAGTGTCACTGATCACCGAGCCTGCAGGAATACCGCTCAGCCTCACGCTGAGGGTCTCGGAGCCGTCGGTATCGGTCAGGTTGCTGCCGATACCCACCAGCTTGACGCTGCCGTTTTCCGGCCCTTCGTTTAGCTTGTAGCCATCGTAGTAACCCTGGGTGCCGTTGCTGCCGTGCAGGTCGGACACGGTGACCCCGGCGTTGGTCAGGGCGGTGACGTTCTGGTACATCGGGATGGTGGTGCTGTTGAAGTCGCCGGCAGCGCTGCCGTTGACCGAGATGTTGACATCGTAGCTACCCGGGCCGGACTGGTTGGCGTGGTAGATCTCCAGGGTGTAGTAGCCGCTGGTGGTCGGCGTGTAGGTGCCCGAGACGGTCCCCGAGCCCGAGCCCCAGGTGGCGGTGACGACGTTCTTGCCGCCGATGTTCACCAGCAGGCTGTCGTCGGCGTTGCCGCTGAAGGTGTAGGTCTTGCCGGCCTCCAGGTACACCAGGCCGGAGGTCTTCGAGCCGCTCTGCGCCGCTACGCTGGAATCGGATTGCACGTTGGTGATGGTCGTGGACGAGGTAGCGGTGCCAGAGTTGGTGAATACCGTCTTCAGTGCATCACCGGTAATGCCGTTGCCGTTGGTGCCCAGGCCGGTGAGGGTGGTCCAGGTTTCCTTGGTCAGGCCCAGCGAGTTGACGCTGTTGCTGCCGATCGACAGGGTCGGTGCGTCGGCGACCGGAGTGATGTCCACCTTCAGAATGGTTTCGCTGCCGGGGGTGACGCCGTCAGTGGGCTTGAACTTGATCTGCGCATAGTCAGCCTGGTTGTTGCCCACCCCGGTGCCGCCATAGCCGTTGACGCCCGACTGGTTGGCCAGCGGCACGAACTTGAGCTTGCCAGCGGTAATGTCGGCCTGGCTGATGGTCTGGTTGAGGGACACGTTCACCCAGCCCGTGCCGTTGTTGTACTGCAGGGTGCCGAGGGCCGGTAGCTGGGTGATGGTCACACCCAGGCTCGTGACTGGGCTGTCGACGTCAGTGACGTTGAAGTTGCTCCAGGTCAGCACTACCGCAGTGTCCTCGACCCCGGTGACGGCGCCGCCGGCGGACACTGGCGCGTCATTGACCGCCACCACGTTGACTGTGGTGGTGGCGGTGTTGGACACGTTGACCCCGTCGGTGACCGTGACTGTGATGATCCGCGGCGTGGTGCTCGGGTCCTCGCTGGTGTTGACGAAGGTGATGTTCTTGATCGCCTGCATGTAGTCGGCCAGCGAGGCGTTGCCTGTCAAGGTCAGGACTACCTTGCCGGCGGCCACGCTGGAGGTGACGGTGATGCCGCTGACGCTGCTGCCCAGGTTCAAGGCATCGCCGGCCTGGGCATTGGTCAGAGTCACGGTGGCACCGGCCATCTGCGAGCTGTCGAAGTCGGTGATGGAAATATCCAGGTCACTGATCGAGTTGCCGCTGCCGTTTTCGGTGAAGGTGGTCTGGAAGTCGGCGCCCGTCTTGCCGCTGGAGTCGTTGGCGTCGAGGTCCAGCACCGGGGCTGGCTCGTAGAGTTGGGTAGTGATGCTGCCTGCGGTAGGGCTGATCGCAAGCCCCTCGAAGTTGCCGCCGGTGGCCGAGTCGATCTTGATGGTGAATTGCTCGGTGCCCTCGGCGATGTTGTCCTTCAAGGTTGGGATGGTGAACGTGGCCTGGTTGCTGTTGGCTTTTATCGTCACCGTTGCCACACCGATGTAGTCGGCGCCGTTGCTGGCGGTGCCGCTGTAGCTCAGCTTGACTACCACGTCGGTCTGCGGCGCATTGCTCAGGGTCAGCGTGTAGGTTGCGTTGTTGCCCTCAGCCACGGTGGCTGAGCCGATGATGCCAAGGGTGGTGGTGTTCAGCGTGTCTGTCACGGCGGTGACCGCTGGCGCCGGGTTCACTACCAGGCTTTCGAAGTTGCCGCCGGTGGCGTTGGTGATCGTGGTGCTGACCGTGGACGCGCCGATGTAGACGTCGTCGGCTGGCGCCGCCACGGTGATGCTGCCGGAAGACTGGCTGGCGCCGATGGTGATGGTCTGGCCGTTGCTCAAGGTCACGGTGACCGCTGTTTGCGCCGGGCTGGTCAGGGTTGCGGTGTAAACGATCTGGCCACCCTCGGCCACGCTGGGCGTTGCCGTCAGCGACACCGTCGTGGCGTCCTGCACATCGGTGACGGTGGTGCTGACTGGCGCCTGGTTGGCGACCAGATTTTCGTAATTGCCGCCGCTGACGCTGGTGATGTTGTTGGCGACCGGCGCGTGGCCTTGGTAAACGTCGTTGGTCACGGCGCCCGTGGCGGTGCCGGAGCTCTGGCCGATCGGAATGGTGATGGTCTGGCCGTTGGCCAGGCTGACCAGGACCGGACTGCCGGTGACGGGCGCATCCACTGTGGCGGTGTAGACGATGGTGCCCCCCTCGGCCACGGAGGACGTGGCGGTCAGGGTGACGGTGGTGGTGTCCCGCACATCGGTGACCGTCGTGCTGACCGTCGCCTTGTTCGCCACCAGATTTTCGTAGTTGCCGCCGCTGACGCTGGTAATGCTATTGGTAACTGCCGCGTGGCCTTGATAGACGTCGTTGGTTACGGCGCCGGTGGCGGTACCGGAGCTTTGGCCGACCGGGATGGTGATGGTCTGGCCGCTGGCCAAGGCCACCACGACAGCCGAGCCTGTAACTGGGGCAGTGACGGTTGCGGTGTAGACGATAGTGCTGCCTTCGGCCACAGATGGCGTCGCGGTTAGCGTGACGGTAGAGGTGTCGATGGTGTCACTGACGGTGGTGACTGCCGCCGTACTGTTGATCGCCAGGTTCTCGAAATTGCCACCCGAGGCATTGGTGATGCGGGCGCTCACCTGACCGGCATCGATATACGGATCATCAGCTGGCGCGGCAACGGCGACGCTGCCGGAGGTCTGATTGGCACCGATGGTGATGGTCTGGCCATTGCTCAGCGTGACCGTCACCGCCGTTTGTGCGGCGTTGCTCAGGGTAGCGGTGTAAACGATCTGTCCACCTTCGGCCACGCTTGGTGTAGCCGAAAGCGACACCGTCGTGGTGTCCAGGACATCCGTGATGCTGGTGCTGACTGGCGCCTGGTTGGCGACAAGGTTTTCGTAATTGCCGCCGCTGACGCTGGTGATGCTGTTGGTGACGGCCGCGTGGCCTTGATAGACGTCATTGGTCACGGCACCCGTAGCGGTACCGAAGCTCTGGCCAACCGGAATGGTGATGGTCTGTCCATTGGCAAGGCTGACTACGACTGGGCTGCCGGTGACCGGAGCCCCTACAGTGGCGGTGTAAATGATAGTGCCGCCTTCGGCCACGGACGGCGTGGCGGTCAGGGTGACAGTGGTGGTGTCTTGTACATCGGTGACCGCAGTGCTGACTGGCGCCTGGTTTGCGACCAGGTTTTCGTAGTTGCCACCGCTGACGCTGGTGATGCTGTTGGTGACCGCCGCGTGGCCTTGGTAGACGTCGTTGGTTACGGCACCGGTGGCGGTACCGGAGCTCTGGCCAACCGGAATGGAGATGGTCTGCCCGTTTGCGAGGC
>NZ_PEMX01000063.1:0-10196 GCF_002759075.1 Pseudomonas sp. 382 | reverse complement strand
GGGGTGTCAAAGCCGGAGATCAGCGCCGGCCAGATCGCATCACCGATACACCCCGCATCCCCTTCCCTTCACTTCGACCGCATTGGCAGGCGCCAGGCCACCTTTCACGGTGGGTTTGGTCACCCGCCTGAGGAGCACTCAAGCTCAGAGGTTTACATGAGCCACCGACTTGTCTTTGGCGTTGGGGTGAACGACGCCGACTACGTGGTATCCCCGTCTCGAAGCGAAAACGGGAAGATCACCTTGAAGTACATATGCCCCATCTACTCCAAGTGGATAGCAATTCTCAGGCGGTGCTACGACGCCAAGAGCAGATCCAGCAGGCCAAGTTACGAAGGCTGCACTGTTTCCAATGAGTGGCACCGATTCAGCGCATTCAAGAGCTGGATTGAAAGCCAAGACTGGCAGGGCAAGGACGTAGACAAAGACCTGCTGGTTAAGGGCAACAAGGTTTACGGACCTGACACCTGCTGCCTGATCAGTCGATCAATCAACTGCATGGTAAGGGAGCTCGCCAAGAGCGCAAAAAACGAGAATGGCCTTCCTCCTGGAGTCGATTTCGATCCGAAGCTACAGAAATACCGATCACGGGCTCACTGCGTAATCACCGGGAAAAGAATCCATTTTGGGTATTACGCAACGCCAGGCGAGGCGCATTCAGTCTGGCTCGGTTTCAAGCGCGATCAGGCTGAGATCCTTGCCCAAGAACAGGCTGACCAGCGTGTAGCTAACGCTTTGAGGCGGCTCTATGCGAGCGAACAGCCCCTCCCTTCCCCACCCACCGAGTAACCCACCACCTGGAGGCGACCATGGCCGAGCACAGCAAGGAATACCAGAAAGGCTACGACGCCCGCCAAGACGGCGAGCCAATGAATCACAGCAAGTCCAGCGACTGGCAGTGTGGCTGGTGGGCTGCTGAACACGAAATCGGATAACTGGAGGCGACCATGGGCGCACTTCGAGCAGCACAATGGCGGTATGACCATGCTGAGCCGGAAGACGACTCGGCGTATCAGGAAGCGGCGCAGAACTGGATCGAGAGCAAGGCCGAGGAGCTGGTCGGCGGCTGCGATGTTCTGATCCCGCAGCGCTTTGGCGGCCCGGTGGGCGTGCGCCAAGAGCAGTTCGTAGCCAAGGTCGCCGAGCACCTTCGGTCGCTGCAGGAAGCTGAGCAGGACGACATCACCGCCCTTGCCCAGCTTCTTCTACAGGCCCTGACCGGCGGCCCGGTGAAAAGCATGGTCGAGGACATCGTCGGCCAGAGCAATCACGTCAACGGCAAGCTGTACGAGATCGCGGAGGCGATGCTTGAGCAATACGTCGACCAGGGCCTGAGTTACGACGCCGATGAGGCAAGGCTATGAGCCCTCACAGCATCGCTACCAGCGCCATCGAGGCCGCAATCGAGACGATGCTTCTGCCGGGCTCTGGCCCGGTGGAGGACGCCAAAGCCGAAACCCTGGTGGTCGCCTACTTCTCCCTCCTCGCCATCGACGCAGAGGAGTTCAAACACTACTACGAGCGCATTCGGCGTATTGCCGTTCGGCGCAAGGAGGCTGCATGACTACGCCAATCGTGAAAACGCTAATTGACGAGCAGGTCGAAGGCCTGGGAGACGTTCTCAAGCTACCGCGCGAAACCCTCGTGTGCGAGCTGGAATGCCCCGTCAAAGGCAGCTGGCGACAACCACCTCGCGACACCAGCGCGTTCATGGAAAGCGACTGGGGAGTTGATCCTCGCGGCCGGCTGGTGGAGCTATGACCAGCTACCAACGCGCACGCCGCATCGCCACCTGGCGCGGCTCCTTCTCCATGCTCTTCGCCTGCACCTTCTTCATGCTCGCCAGCGCACTGGCCGGCAGCATCACTTCCTGAACACACACCCGGCGCACGGCGGGCCTTCGGGATAACCGTACCCCTTCGGGAGCGTAAGCGGCGAGAGCGCGCAACCATCCACCGCAGCCAGGGCCTGGAGCGTACCTCCGTGCCTGGGTGACCTGGCGATTCCCTATTCCAACTGACGGCGCCGGCCTGGCGCGAGGTTTTCTAATGTCCGCAGAACAGAAACTGATCGCGATCGAAGAGATCAGCGAGGCGAACGCCCCGGCCATTTACGTGGCCGGCGGCCTGCAGCAATTCATTGACCTGGTGAAGGCCGAGATCGAAGGCGAAGTGCCAGACCTCACCACCCGCAAGGGCCGCGAGCGCATCGCCAGCCTAGCTGCCAAGGTCAGCAAGTCGAAGACGGCCGTAGAGAAGCCGGGCCGCGACTACCTGCGCCGGCTCAAGGAAATGCCCAAGGTGGTCGAAGCCGAGCTTCGCGATTTCGTGACGAAAATGGACGCCCTGCGGGTGGAGACGCGCCGGCCGCTCACCGAGTGGGAGGCTGCCGAAGACGCGCGGATTGATCGCCACAAAGACCGTCTGAACTGGCTGAAGACATTGACCGATGACTTGGGCGAACTGTCCTCGCTGCACATCAAAGGCCTGATCGCCGAGGCTGAAGGCATGCAGCTTGGCGCCCACTGGGAAGAGTTCGAGGCCGAGGCGGCAAACGCCAAGGACAAGGTTCTGACGACCTTGCGGGCTGCCCTGCTGAAGCGCGAGCAGTTCGAGGCTGCGCAGGTCGAGCTGGCCCGGCTGCGCGCCGAGGCGGACGCCCGCGAGCAGAAAGAGCGCGAAGAGCGCATTGCCCAGGAAGCATCTGAGCGCGCACGCGTTGAAGCGGAGCAGAAAGCCCAGGCAGAGCGAGAGGCCGCCCAGCGCCGTGAGCTGGAGGCCCAGGCCGCCGCAGAGCGCCGCGAACTTGAACTGAAGCTACAGGCCGAGCAAGCGGAGCGCGCCAGAGTTCAGGCCGAGGCCGACCGTGTTGCCGCCGAGCAGCGTGCCGAACAAGAGCGCCAGGCCGCCGCCCGCCGGGCTGAAGAAGCTGCCGAGCAGGCGCGCCAGGAAGAACGCCGCCGGGCAGATGCGGCTGCCGCCGAGATCCTCCGGCAGCAGCAACAACGGGAGCGCGACGTCGCACACCGCCGCAGCATCAACCGCGCCGCCCTGGACGCCTTTGTCGCCGGCGGCATGACCGAGGAATGCGCCAAGCAGGCGATCACCCTGATTGCCGAGCGCAAGATTCCGAACATCGCCATTTCCTACTGAGGTCGCCATGAGCCAAGCAGTAGCCATCATCTCGCAGGACATTTACGCGCAGCGGAATCAGTTCGCCAACGTGCTGACTGACCGTTCGCTGAACTTCGAGCGCGAGGCCGAATTCGCCATCCAGGTGATCACCTCGAGCGAGTACGCCACCAAGGTGGCCATGCAGAACCGGCAGTCAGTGGCCAATGCGATCACCAACATCGCCGCCATCGGCATCAGCCTGAACCCGGCCAAGAAGCAGGCGTACCTGGTCCCGCGAGACGGTCGCATCTGCTTGGACATCAGCTACATCGGCTTGATGGACCTGGCCATGTCGACCGGCGCCATCCGCTGGGCGCAGGCCGAACTGGTGTACGCAGCCGACGCCTTCAGCCTGAACGGCTTCGACAAGCCGCCGACCCATTCCTACAACCCGTTCGCCAAGGATCGCGGCGAGGTGATCGGCGTGTACGTCGTGGTCAAGACCGCCGACGGCGATTACCTGACCGAAACGATGAGCATCGAGGATGTGAACGCTATCCGAGACAGGTCAAGCGCCTGGAAGGCTTGGGTCAGCAAGAACAAATCCTGCCCGTGGGTCACCGACCCGGGCGAGATGGCTAAGAAGACCGTGGTGAAACGCGGTTACAAGTACTGGCCGAAGACTGAGCGACTGGAGCAGGCGATTCACCACTTGAACACGGACGGGGGTGAGGGCATGGCCAGCTTGGCTGGCTCGGCACCCACCGACCCCGAGATGGTGAACAACTGGATTGCACTGGCACAGAAGGCCGGCAGCCTGGAAGCGCTGACCGATGTGTATCAGCAGGGAACCGCAGCCATGAAGCAGGCAAAGGATGCGGCCGGTCACGCCCGCTTCAAGGCAGAGGTCACCAAGCGCGCCGACGCCATCAAGGCAGAGGCGGCGCCCATCGATGGCGAATCTGAGGAGGTGTTAGATGGAGCAGCGTAGTGCTGAATGGTTCGCGGCACGCCTTGGTTGCGTGACCGCCAGCCGGGTGAAGGACGTTATGGCGAGCGGCCGAGGTGGAGCGCCGTCTGCCACCCGGAAAAACTACATGATGGAGCTTCTGTGCGAGCGCCTCACCGGCCAGCCTGGCGGCGCCGACCTTTCCCGCAATGCTGCCGTGCAGCGCGGTGTCGAGCTTGAACCGTTTGCCTGCATGGCCTACGAGGCCGACAAAGGCCTGATGGTGATCGAAACCGGCCTGGTCATGCACCCGACAATTGCTGGCTTTGGTGCTTCACCGGATGGCCTGGTAGGCGACGATGGCGTGCTTGAGATCAAGTGCCCAAACACAGCTACCCACATCGCCACAATGCAGTCAGAACGGCACGACCCGCAGTACGAGTGGCAGATGCTGGCCCAGATGGCGTGCACCGGCAGGTCCTGGGCGGACTTCGTCAGTTACGACGACCGCCTGCCTGAGCCGCTCCAGTACGTGTGCCACCGCTTCGAACGCGACTTCAAGCGCATCCGCGAGATGGAAGCTGAGATCAAGGCGTTTCTGGAAGAGCTCGGCGACTTGGAGAAGGAGATGCGCGAGCGAATGAAGGAGGCAGCATGAACCAATCAATCGACCTGGAGGCCGCCAAAGCGGCCTTCTTCGCGTCTGGCGGCCAGCTTGTTGTGCTTGAGGGCTTCGAATACGTGCCATTTCGGCAGCGCAAGCACCCCGAACCGAGGCCAAAGCGGCTAAAGCCAGTCAAGCAGGAGCGCGGCGGCGAGCGCAAAAGCCGCGCCAAGGCACGCACAGCCAAGATCGAAGAGCTCGCCAAGACCATGACCTGTGGTGAGGTCGCAGAGCTCCTGGGCGAAACCAAGACCGCTCTATGGGGCGTAGCGGCGCGGGGAGGATTCAGATTCTTCAACCCGCCTAAGTCAGCCAGACCGGCGAAGGTAAATGCCGAACCGAGCCAGGAGGATCGCGACCTGGCCGACAAGATCATTGCCCTGCGTGATGCTGGCAAGTCCAGATGCCGGACCACGGCTGAACTGGGTATTGGCAACTGTAGGCTTGTGCGGATCCTGGATGAGTTTGGCATTGATTTCCCGCTACAGCGGAATCGGGGGTAGGCATGATCGCCACCATGTCTCAGCCTGTGCCCGCCGTGAAGTACGCGGCGGCCATGGCCAGATCTACTGGTAAGCCTTGGGGCGTATACCGAGGCAGCAAGAGCCTACTGGTCGTCATGCCTTCCGGATCGACGAAGAAAACGCCGATTGAGGTGTGCCATCCATGAAGCGCACCCACGACCTGGTCCGCCAGCGCCGGCGGCAAGAACAGTTCCACCTGCCGCCAAGCGGCCTCACGGAGCACGGAAATGCAGAAAGCATCTTCTGGAGTGGTAACCCTGCCGGCCTGGATGAATCGTCCGGTGAAGAAGCTGTACATCACCCGCAGCGGCGGCCAGTACCGGCCTGATGATGTGGCCCTGGCCTTCGCCCTGAGCCTGCGCATGCACGACAGCGCCGATCACCTGCGCAGGGTGGCCCGGCGCTTGGTCGACAAGGTCTGCCTGGAACACCAACCGAACATGAAGCGCCTGGCCCGCGAACCGGACGACGCCAAAGTGTTCGACGCTGCGCTCAAGATCATCAACCGGGTATGCGACCTGCTGGAGTACGCTCCGGGCACCGCGTTCGTGCGAAATGGAGGCGATGATGGCCATGACGCCGCAGCAGCGTGACGAGAAGCGCAAGAAGAAAGAGACCAAGGCCGGCATTGAAGAGCTGCGGATGAAGGCCCGCGCAGGCACCCGCCAGGCCCTGGTCGAGATCATGCAATGGGCCGAAGTCGAGGAAAACGGCGAGGCCATGACCCTGCTGATCCACCGCATCCATGAATTAGGGCCTGAAGCGGCCCGCCACTTTCTCAGTGCGCCGCGCCACGAAATAGTCATATCCGATTTTGTGGCGCGGCGGCTTGATCAGTTCCGCATCGGGCGCGAACTGCGGGCGCCTGACCTTCTGCTGGGCGATGACCCGGATGATGCTGAGCCAGGCCTTCTGCTGATAGCCAGTAGATAACCCGCGCTGCCCGCCAGCGCCTTCCCCTATTCAACGATAACGCCTCCCCGGCGAGGGCGGCGCCTGCACGCAAGGACCACAACATGACCGAACAACAGCACGACGAAAGCAAGCTCGAACGGATCATCCGCAAGATCAAGCGCTGCCTGGCTCTGTCGAAAAGCTCGAACGAAACCGAGGCGGCCACTGCCATGCGTCAGGCCCAGGCACTGATGCGAGAGTATCGCCTTACCGAAATCGATGTTCACCTCAGTGACGTCGGCGAGGTCGAGTCAGAATGCTCAAGGGTCAATCGCCGCCCGACTTGGGACCGACAGCTGGGTTCGATTGTTGGGGAGGCATTCAGCGTTCGCTCGTTCTCGCGGCGCCAGTGGTGCAAATCGACGAGCAGAATCATCGAATGCGAGCTGTACGTTGGGGTGAATCCCGCACCACAGATTGCAATGTATGCATACGAGGCTCTGCTGACCAAGTTGACGATTGCCAGACGTGAATACGTATCGCGGGTGCGTAAAGGCGAGCAACGCAGCGACTATTCCCCTGAGACCGCAGGCGACCATTTCGCACTGGCCTGGGTTTCGGCTGTGTACGACAAGATCCATCAGTTGGTGCCGCGCGGCGAGGAAGATCAGGCAATAGGCATGGATTCCACTGGCCGAGACCTCATGGCGGTGGAGGCGCAGGACCACGCCCTGATCGAGCAGTTTCTTTCGGGTCGGGAGATTGGCAAGGCCCGCAAGACGCGGGAGGTTGAGCTCGACCTGAATGCGCATATCGCCGGGATGCTCGCCGGGCGGCGCGTAGAACTGAACCCTGGAATGGCTCACTCGGGCCAGGCTGCTCCGCAGATCAGCCACTCACGATGAGGTGATATATGAGCACATTTGCAGTGTTCGGCATGACCGCGAGCGCGGCCCTCGCAGATGCCCGGAAGCAGACCAAAAACACTAGGCCAAGCGGAAAAGCTGGCTGCCCCCCCCCTGGAGATGACGCTCGCTGAATGGACCGAGGCCGTTCAGCGCAACGCCGACGCCATCATGGCAGGCGAGAAGGTAAAGCAGCTCAGCGCCCTCTTCGACACTCCGCAGCACGCACTGCAGTTCATCGAGCTGGCCAAGAAGGCCGGCGCCTGTCGCGACCTGAAGATCCGCTGCAAGGCTGCCCTGCTCGACGAGAAGGGCAAGAAGATCCTCAGCCCCAAAACCAGAATGCCCGTTATCGGCTGGGCGGACTGGACACCCGAAAGCCACAAGTCCGCCTGAGACGGAGCTATCCATGCCCACAGTAAACCGATCCAGCAACACCGAGATGGTCAGCGTGCCGCGCGACAAGCTGCAGGCCTGGCAGGAGCGCTTCTCGAAAGCGCAGATGTTCCAGCAGTCGACTGAGGTTCAAGCCGCTCTTGCCCAGCCAGCCCCGCAGCCCCACCCCGAGCCAATAGCCTGGATGGTTGGTACTGCCATCTGGTGGACCAAAGAAGAGGCAGAGAGGGATGCGGCGGCGACTGGCAAGACCATCACGCCGTTCGGACCGCTTACCGGTAGCGCCGATATCGAGCAGCTGCGCGAGGTCATCAAGCACTCTGACGCGCAAATCATGCGACAGAGCATGCGTATATCGAATCAGCGCGCACAGCTGGCCGAGCGGGATGCGCTGCTGCAACGTGCGCTGCCATACCTCAGCAACACGCCAGACCTTGTTCAGCAGGGCGCCGAGGATCTGGCCGAGGAAATTCGTAGCGCTTCGGCTGGCAAGCCTTGTTACGGCCCCAACGAATGGGGAACCGAGTGCGGTAAATGCAGCAAGTGCAAACCCGCTAGCGCAGAGCCGAAGGTGAAGTCGTGAAGACGCATTTCGCACCATTCACCGACCTGGAAGACCTTGAGCAAGCGCCCTGCGGCACTTGGCTAGGGGAATCCTCCGAGCTGTCAGGCGACTGGGCCATGGTCGATTGCCGGCTGTGCCGGAAGCGCAAGAGCAAAATTACCAAGGCCGCAGCGGCCGAGGAGCGCGCCATCGTTGAGCAGATGGGCGAAATGGCGGACTTCATGCGCACCGAAGTCTCCGCCCTGCAAGAGAACATCTGTACTCCAACGCTGTAACCCCTCTCCCCTCTATTCACTGCCGCGATATGGCGGCCAAGGAGAACTCGTGCGCCTGAAGAAAGCTGAACGCGAGCAGGTCCGCCTGAAGTACGGCGGCCGCTGTGCCTATTGCGGCAACGACCTGGACGAGCGCTGGCACGCCGACCACTTTGCCCCGGTGATTCGCCTCCCTGACGAACGCGTGGCTGAGCAGCTGCAGAACCACAACCTGGCAAACATGATGCCGGCCTGTGCTCCCTGCAACCTGAGCAAGGCACGCATGCAGCTGGAGGACTGGCGCCGCTGGCTGGCCGGCCACGTCAACAGCCTCAACCAGTACCACCCCATCTACCGCCTGGCCAAGGCCTACGGCTTGATCGCCGAGACCGGCGCCGAGGTCGTCTTCCACTTCGAAAAGGTGCGCCAGCCATGACCCGCCTCACCCTCTGCCTCCTGCTGCTGGCCACCGGCGCCAGCGCAACCGAGAACGTCATCGACGTGCAGCACGACAGCCAGCGCGGCGTCACCTGCTACCTGCTCAACGGGTTCGGCATCAGCTGCATCCCCGACAGCCAGCTGCAGGCCGGCAACCAGCCCCAGCTCTGCCCGCACGAAACACAACCCGAACCTACACCCGCACTGGCGCCTGGGCGCTGGATTGATGAGAGGTATGAACTGTGAGCAAGGCCGCGCGCAAAGACATTCTCGACGAAATGACCAAGGACGACCTGGTGGATTGGATCAGGTCGCAGCACTTTTTCATCAAGCCCAAGAGAAGTGACGTCCTGTACCTGCGCTGGAGCCGGCAATCGGCGGCCGTCATTGATGAGATGGAGAAGGAAAACCGCGCACTTGACCACCTCGACTTTGGAGAGCGAGATCGCTTGGCCAGGCAATTCAACGCGTCAAAAGACCCGAATGAACGCCTTCGGCTGATCGAGAAGATCGAGCCCTATGACAAGGCAATGAGGGACCACCTGAACCGCTCCGAGGCGATCAACCGCAAGCAGAAGCGCGTTGACGCTCTCTACGAGCAGATCGATGTGGAGCGTAAGAAGGAGCAGCGAGGATGACCGACCTGATCGAAGTGAAGACGGCAGACCTGGTCGGCGAGGCGCTGGGCTGGGCAGTTGGCAGGGCTGAAGGCCTGGACGTGTTCCTCGCACCGCCGCAGTACGGGAACCCCTGGCGTGTGTTTGCCCGGTACCAGGCCAGCGCCACCGAACACACCAAGCGCTACAACCCGTGGGAAGACTGGCTTCTGTGCGGCTTCCTGCAAGAAAAGTACGTGCGCCTGGTGGAAAGGGGCGCCGACGGCGAGAGCTGCGCCATAACCTGGCGGCCTGCCTCCTGCCGAGATGGCGAAGGCTGGGGCAGTACAACGCCAGTGGCTGTTTGCCGCTCCCTCGTTGATCTCATCACCGGCGATACCGTCCAGGTGCCCAAGGAGCTGATGCCATGACCGAACAAAGCACCAAGGAATTCTACTCTGTCGATCAAGCCTCGCAGCATGCTGCTGAATGGTGCAAACGCAACCCCGCATGGCGACGGATCTGCGATATCCCGGATATCTCCGTGTTCGAAAAAACCTACGATGAGATCCCCAAGCGCGAGCGCGCCTACTGGGAAAAGAACGGCGGCGAAGAATGCTGGCGTGAATTCGGCGCCGGAGGAACCAAGGTACCTACCGGATTCATCTCTGGAAAGGGCGAGTTCTTCGATCACGTCCTCAAGGTTCCGCTCCATCACAACATGATGATGGTGTACCGCGTGGGCAAAAGGTGGAAGCCATGATCGCCCTTGCCTACATGGCCTACCTGATCTACAGGGGGCCGCGATGACTTGCGTACCGATTGGCGTCGGCTATGTCTGCTTCTCACCAGCCCATCGCCTGCGCCTGGCGGACGGTACCTGCGTTTACCTGAACTG
>NZ_PEMX01000062.1:0-12701 GCF_002759075.1 Pseudomonas sp. 382 | reverse complement strand
TTTTGGATAAGAGGTGCGCTGGCGCATGGTGATCCTTGCGATAAGGGCGATGGTGTCCACGTATTTTTAGGTGGACACCATCGCCCTTAATGCTGAGATTCTGAAGGTGTGTTTGCTGGCCGCTTACTTTCGAACAAAGCACCATTGACTATCTCATCCAGGCTCTGGGAGTAGCCATTGCATAGGTATTGCATCGCTTTAGCAGCACGTTGGGGCGTATCCAAGAGGCCTTCTCGCTGCGGGTCTTCACCCACGCCGACAAGGATTTCACGATAAGACTCGGCTAGCGAACGCGACATTTGGATTCCTCACCTTTGCAACGTTGCCCACCCTCGGGATGAGGGAGCCAGGCCAAACCAGGCCTCAAAAGACAGAACAATCTGTAAAAAACCGAAAGAAAAGGACGTAGCGGACGCCAAGCCAGTGGAGCTGCCCAGATTCCTACACCGGCAGCACGCCAACTCCACAAGGTTGCGTCCAAGCCTGTGACCCACTGATCGTTCGCGAACCTTGCGTGCAAGCACGATCTCAATTGTTCAATCGTCAGGCCCAAGGGTCTGGGATCGAAGCCATCGCCATCGATATCGATCAGGATGAGCTTTGCTGCGGTAGAGCGCCTGCGCAGGAAGGCCACCTCCCTGGAGCACAATGGGCACGCGCCGTCGAAGTACAGCGTCAAAGGCCACTGGCAATACATGTACAAGACCTCGTATTTGTACAGGTTTTGTATAAGTTAGCGGAACCCAAGAAATTAGCAATGGCCGTGATGAAAGATCACCTCGCAAAGCGCCCATTAGCCTGAGGCTGGCGGGATCAGGCGCCGTGCAGATAGCGGTAGGCGACTGGAGTCAGCAGGTGTCAGTCGAGATCGGGTGGAACGAACACCGGTCGGTGCAGGGATTGGCTCCTGCCAGATCACACCCCGATGCATCTTCAGAACAGTCAAAAAAATTGAATCAGCTAATTGCCTGCTCGGTCAGGAATTATGAACGCAGTTAATCTGACGAGGTAACAGCAATGACTATCCAGGCAGAGACACTCGCTCAATTGACCAAAGCTCTCCAAGAGCGCGGCATGAAACTCGTAACAGACGTTGCATTTACCAGAGCGCCATACCGGCAAAACCATCGGTGGATCTGCATCGTCGAGTAGCAACTCTATTTGCCGGCGGCTCGGGCTAAGACCCCACCGCCGGCTCTGCCCACTCAGCCAACAAAGCAGCCCAAGCCCTGGGAGCGGCCGCTCAATTGCCACGGCTGCGGACGCTTCATCAGCCGGGACGGCCGATTGACTGCCAAGAACTGCGGCGCGAAGGACTGCCCATGACCCTCCGGCGCTGCCTGCCAGAGTCTTCCCCGATCTCGCAACTCCATTACCACTCTCCTTGTTTGGTAAGCGGCGAAGCATATCACTCGGCGCTGCCCGCCAGCGCCTTGTCAGACAGCACCCGGTTCAAGAATCCGTCCCCAGGTTTCGATCAGTAAGGAAACTTTCACGGGTGGTGCCCTTTACGCAAGCACTTAAAAGATGAGCAATATCGCTCGTTCTTGGAGTTCTACCTGTGATCATCGGACGCCTGATTCTGATGAAGCGAAGGCGAGGGAGTTTTACCTCGATTTTCCGGGCTTCAGTGTCGAATTCGAGCATCGCTTCGAAGCGGATCTTCCCCTCTACCTAGGGCTCAGCCGGGATGGAGTGCACGTCCACCTTTCTGAGCATCATGGTGACGCAAGCTCAGGAACGACCATCTTTGTTCCCATGCAGAACATTGAGCTATTTCGGGACGAGTTGATCACCAAACGCTACGGTTTCGGGCGACCCGATATTGTGGAACAGGGATGGGGAAGGCTTTTGGAGGTATACGATCCGTTCGGTAACCGTATCCGTTTCTGCCAAAGCTGACTCGAATGCTTTCAGGAGTTAGCTTCCGTTCTTAGAATCAACGAGGCGCCTGTTCAAATAAATGAGATTGAGCAGGCTTCCTTGTATGCAAATACTTGATCTCGGTTAGCTAGGCTGGCGTCCATTGATGCGGTAGCAGTTGTTCGATTTCACTGGCCTTCTGCGTCGGCAAGCGCGTCAGCACTTCCTTGAGATACGCATATCCCTACGTCTGATAGACGCTTCCCTTGCCCGCCTAGCAGCGGGCTTTTTTTCCGCAAATGTCATCGGATCCGGCCATTCGTCCATTGACCTGTCCGCTTGAACGGGCATGATCTATACGTATCGCAAAATTACACTGACGTGGTTGCGGGCGCATAAAACCAGTGAGATTGAGCACTTTTTCCGCACAAGTGGATGAATGACTTTGGCTAATCCTTTAGTCGTTTCAGCTTACTGATCCTGCGTACAAGGGTTAAAAACCTCAGTCACGTCGATTGTTGTATGCCACGGGATAGCAGTGCCTGACACCAGTCCGCCTACGGTTTGTTTTCGACCCGAATTGCGCACATATCCGCCGTCTGTTCCAGTGAAGACGTGCTGCCCGGGCTTCGTCAGATAGTCGAAGAAACTGATTTTCACAGGCCCATTCATTTTTCCACCAGGCGTAATCACGGCGAGCATGATCGCTTGGTCTTGGGTGAATACAACGAACGGTTCGACTGCCGTGCGACCACCACCTGTCTTCACGCATTGCACTTGTTCCGGAAGGATGCGTGCGGTTTCAACGTAGGTGTGGTTTTTGTAGAGGCTGAGGATCAGGCCTTTGCTGGTCAACACTCCCAGGCCTTGAGTGACTCTGCAGCTGGCATCGCTTCCATATGGGAATAGGCACCAGTTCGTTTCCGACACGGCTTGAATATCCGATGGTGCAATTTTCAGATCACGCTGGATTTGGGCTTTTGATTCCGGCGTGTCGTAAGGGATCATCACGCAACCCCCGACTGTCGTTGCTGCGATGAGGCCTATGACCGCAGCTACGTTTTGAATGGATGATTTGAAAATGTTAATTGTTCGCTCTCCTTGCTGTATCGCCACCACTGGAAGGCTGTGGTGATTTGGGTGGCGAACCTTACAGCATGGGCGGCAAGCAGTCACCCTCATGCTGAGAGCTGGTTCGGTAGATGATTTGACTGGACGCTTATCCTGCAGATCTAGCCCCTCATACCAGACCAGAGCCACTCACGTGTGCAGGAACTCCATTTCCCGGCTGTCCGTCGCCTAGTGAAAATAAAAAAAGGCCGACAATTCCTTGCAGGCCTTACCGCCAATGATTAGCGGCCACTCCTCGCACATGACTAGGGCGTCTAGAACAAAGGCAGCGTGTACGTCAGGATCAACCTGTTCTCATCGATATCGCGCTGGTAATTGGAGCGCAGCGTGGCGTTGCGCCAGAGCATGCTAACGTTTTTGAGTGGGCCAGACTGAACGGTGTAGCCCAGATCGGTGTCACGCTCCCACTCTCGCCCTTCCCCTGCATGGGTAGCCGGATTTGCATGGTTGCCTCGGTTGTAGCGTGTGCCATGCGGTTGTACATCGGTGAATTGCTGGCAAGTTTGAAAGTAGGTGCCGGCACTGAGCCAAAGCACGAGCCACGGCCTGTGGTGAACGCAATCATGTTCGCGCCGCCAGCGATCTGGCCTGTGGCTGAAACCGGGTCGTAGCCAGGGGTGTCCATGAACACCAAGCCCCGAGTTTTGACCGGGTACGCGTATTCGTAAACATCCATTAGAGGTGCATTACCGCCCTTCTTGGCACCGCCCAGCGACTTCTCCAGTACGTTGGCCAGCCCCCCTGCATTGTTGCCAGGGCTGACACGACCATTAATCTGTGTGTCTCGACCACGGTTGTACTCCAGCCACCACTCGATGCGGTCGATCAACTTACGCCCTATCACCTTCCGGTGCCTCACCAGTAGGTTGATAGCATCGCAAGCGAAGGCCTTCTACATCGATATCGTCAATGCGCCAGCCCTCAGGTACCGGTGGAGTGCAATGTCGGCAAGCCTGCAAAAATGCGGCACGGCGAGCAGAACAACAAAACCGCCGTTTCCGGCCAGGCATTGGGCTTTCGGCAGCTCAACTTGCGCGAGCAGACAACGCTTTGAACAACCACTCCTTGAACTGTGAAACTGCATGAGGCTGCGTAGGTCGGCGTGGATGCACCAGGTAGTGACCCACGTAGCGAACGCTATTGCTGACGTGGCGAAGCGGACTGACCAAGCGACCGCTAGCTAACTCCTGCTCGGCTACCAGATCAGACTCAAGTACTACCCCCAGCCCTCCTGCCGCAGCAGCTATACCCATAGAACTCCTGTCAAACGCCAACCCGTAGCTACTTGGCGGCTGCATGCCGTTAGCTGCAAACCAGCCTTTCCACTGGATGGACTGACCATCGCTTTGGATCAGGAACTGAGAATACAAGTCCTGGGGGGTACGAAGGTGCTTGGCTACCTCCGGGCTGCACAGCGGTGTTAGTTCCTCAATGCGCAACGGCATCTTTTCGTGAGGCGACGATCTCGGTTCGCCGTAGACGATATCTAGGTCGAAATCATCGTTATCAAACAGCGCATAGTCGGTGCTCGCCGAGATGCGCAGATCAATGCCTGGATGGTCTTCAAGAAAACTCGCCAACCGCGGCACCAACCACTGGCTGGCGAATGTGGGCGCGGTATGCAGACGCAGAGGTACCGCGGGCTCGTTGGTCGCGATCGCAAGGCCTCGACTCATTTCTTCGAACCCCCTCTGAATGTGCTCCAGCAGCATGGCGCCTTCTGACGTCAGAGACGTGTTGCGGGTGTTTCTCAAGAAGAGAGTTAGTCCAGTGGCCGCTTCCAATTTGCGAATCGCATGGCTGACCGCGCTCGGGGAGAGATCAAGCTCCCTTGCCGCCTCGACAAATGAGCAGGTGCGACCCGCAGCTTCAAAAACCCTAAGACCAGGAAGAGGCACCCGTTTCAAAAACTTCATTGATGAATCCTGTTCATTACTAGGCGAATTTAAACCTTTTGTCGCGCGATTATTTTTACACGAATATCAGGATATTACTCAATTCAGATGCTGACTGATGAAGAAGCTGCGTCAGTAATCCCGGATCGCTGGTCACCAATGGAGAACAATATGACCGAGATTCACCACCCGCACTTGGCCCGGATGTCGGAACACGCTTGGCGTATTCGGCGTTTCGCATTGCGTATGGGAGAGGTTCAAGGCCAGGGCTATGTGGGCCAGGCATTGGGCTGGGCCGACGTGCTTGCTGTTGCCTACTGCCACGCCATGAATATTCGAGCTGATGACCCTGAATGGGAAGGCCGTGACCGCTTCCTTCTGTCACACGGGCATTACGCCATTGCTCTATACGCCGCCCTCTTGGAGGCTGGAGTTCTTCCAGAAGAAGAGCTTGAAACCTACGGCTCCGACGACAGCCGACTGCCGATGTCCGGGATGGCGACCTATACGCCCGGCATGGAGATCTCGGGTGGCTCGCTCGGTCAAGGTTTGGCGATCGCTGTAGGCCAAGCCCTTGCTCTGCGCATGAAGGGCAACGATGCCTTCGTCTACAACTCGATGTCCGACGGAGAACTGGATGAGGGCGCGGTATGGGAGGCGGCCATGTCGGCCTCGCATCATCAGTTGGGCAACCTGATCAACCTGATAGACATCAATCGCCAACAGGCCGATGGCCCTTCCCATGAAATTCTCCAGTTCGAACCCCTGGTTGATAAATGGGCAGCGTTTGGCTGGCATGTACAGCGTGTAGACGGCAACGACCTGCAGGCGGTGATCGAGGCGTTCGACAGCGCTCGCGGTTTTACGGGGGCCAAACCTCGCGTGATCCTGTTCGACACCCTAATGGGTAAGGGTGTGCCATTCCTGGAGCAGCGGGACAAGAACCACTTCATCCGGGTCGAGCCCGAGGAGTGGCAGCAAGCACTCACAGACCTCGACGAGATTTACGCGACCAGGAGCCCACAATGACCGCCGCCACTCCTACAAAGCCAAAACTCACCACTTCGTCCATGATCGCCTCTATCGCAAGCGAGGGGCAGCGCACCACCTCGGCGCCGTTTGGCCACGCTCTGGTCAAGGCAGGCCAGAAGAATCCGCGTATTGTCGGCATGACGGCGGATCTGGCCAAGTACACCGACCTGCACATTTTCGCCCAGCGCTATCCAGAGCGTTTCCTGCAGATGGGTATGGCTGAGCAGTTGCTCATGGCTGCTGCCGGCGGCATGGCCAAGGAAGGCTTCGTGCCTTTCGCCACCACCTACGCGGTATTTGCCACCCGACGCGCTTATGACTTCATTCATCAAGTCATCGCTGAGGAAAACCTAAACGTCAAAATCTGCGCAGCGCTGCCCGGCTTGACGACTGGGTACGGGCCGAGCCATCAGGCTACAGAGGATCTGGCGATGATGCGCGCGATTCCGCAGATGATGGTTATCGATCCTTGCGATGCACTGGAAACCGAGCAGTGCGTGGCCGCGATCGCTGAGCACGACGGCCCAGTCTATATGCGCCTGCCTCGTGGGCGGGTACCGCTGATTCTCGACGAGTACGATTACCGTTTCGAGCTCGGTAAAGCCCAACTCCTACGAGATGGCAACGATGTGCTGGTCATTTCCTCCGGCCTTATGACAATGCGTGCTCTGGAAGTCGCAGACGAATTGGCCAAGCACAAAGTGGACACCGCCGTTTTGCACGTTCCGACAATTAAGCCGCTCGATGTCCAGACCATCCTGGAGCAATGCCGACGCGAAGGCCGCCTGGTAGTCATTGCGGAAAACCACACTCAAATCGGCGGCCTGGGTGAGGCCATCGCCATGGCCTTGTTGCAGGCCCGCGTACAGCCTGAAATACGTCACGTTGCGCTGCCCGATCAGTTCCTAGATGCAGGCGCACTGCCGACATTGCACGACCGCTACGGCATCTCCAAAGACGTCATGGTCGCCAACATTCAGCGCTGGCTAGGCTGACCATTCCCTGACCATACGGTGGTACCCGCTCACGTTAAACGCCCTTCTGCCTGGGCTCGTTGAGCGGGTTCTTGCCGTACAGCCCGTTACTCCTCTGGATCGTCCCAATAAGTACAAAGGTGATGGCGATGCAAAAAGGCACCAGTCTCCTGAAGAAAAAACGTGTATGGATCTATGCGTTTCTCTTCACCCTGACCTTAATCAACTACGTCGACCGGGTCTCGCTCTCAGTCGCATCCAAAGTCCTCAAGGAAGAATTCGATATCTCGCCAGTTGCGATGGGATACCTCTTCTCATCGTTCGTGTGGCTCTATTTTCTCGCTCTCATCCCCATGGGCTATCTGGTGGGCCGCTTCGGCCCCAAGAAGGTTAATGGTTATGGGATCGGTGTTTGGTCGGTTGCAACGGCTTGCACTGCATTGTCGACTGGTTTCATCTCGTTGCTCAGCTGCAGGCTGATTATGGGCATGGGGGAAGCTACCACCTACCCCGCCGGTGCGCGGGTGATTCGCGAATGGATGCCGCTTAAAGAACGCGGCATGGCCACAGCGGTCTTCCACAGCGGCAGCCTGGTTGGGCCGGCCATTGGTGCCATTGGTTTCGGCTGGCTGATCAGTACATTCGGCTGGCGCATCGCATTTGTCGTGGCCGGTGCATTGGGCTTCGTCTGGCTGGCTGCCTGGTTGAGGTGGTACAGCCATCCCGCTAAAGCGCCGTGGCTGGGGGATGCCGAACGCGCAGAAATTGCCGCTGGCAGCATCTCCACCAGCGCAGACCCTGCTCGAACTGTTTCCCTTGCTCTGAAAGGCCTCGCTCGCTCAAGCAGCATGTGGGCCATCGCCCTGTCCCATGGATGTGCGGTCTATGCCACCTACTTCTTCCTGACCTGGTTGCCAAGCTATCTGCAAGCCGAGAAAGGTCTGACGGTGATGTCGAGCGGTATCTACACCGCGATTCCGTATCTGGGCGCTGCAGTGCTTGCCATCGTCATTGGTCGCTTGAGTGACAAAGTGATGCGCCCAGAGGCCGCAGAATCGGGACAGAGGCGCATGGTCGTTGCCAGCGTTCTGCTGGCGTCTTCGGTCATCTTCCTAGTTCCTGCAATCGACAATACTTGGGCAATTCTTTTCGTAATCACGCTTTCGCTAGCCACTTGTGCCTCAGCGATTTCCCTGAACCTCTCGCTGGTCAACGATCTGGTGCGCTCGGAAGACGATGTCGGCACTGCAGCTGGCTTTATCACTGCAGTCGGCAATCTGTTCGGTCTCCTCGCTCCCATCGTGACTGGCTACGTGGTGGCCGGCTCTGGCAGCTTCGCCTTGGCCTTCGTCGTCGTCGGCGCATTACTTGTGATCGGCTCAGTCCTCTCGATGTTCTGCACGCGTCGGCCGATCGGCTTTGCAGCCTCCGGCAAACAGGCCATGGCCTGAATCAATAGCAAATGAAGGAAGTAGTAGCGTCATGAATCAACGTAGTGGTGAATCCCGTAGCAACGGCCAGGCCTCGGCTGGTCAAAGCGGGAAATGGCGTCTGGCGACCGTCGTGTTAGCCCTGGCGCTGGGGGCATTTGGCATAGCCCTTTTTGGCGGAGGCGTATGGCTGATGGCTTTGGGCGGTAGCTGGTATTACGCCCTCACCGGGGCGGGGTGCGTAGTAACCGCTGTTCTGCTGTGCAGGCAACGATTTGCAGCCGTGTACCTGTTCGCCGTGATCTGGGGCCTGACGCTGATTTGGGCTTTATGGGAAGTCGGACTCAACTGGTGGGGGCTTGTACCACGTCTCGTGGCAATCACCGTCATCCTGTTGTTGATCCTTGCCGTGTCGCCGTCACTGCGTCGCGCCCCCCGCTCTGCTGCGTAAAGAGGTTTGTCATGTTCCAATCAGTCAAATGCAGAAGCGCACTGGCGCTCGCCGTTTCTTGCGCGCTTCAGGCGCAGTTCGCTCAAGCTCAGCAGATGCCGCAGGTCGGCAGCGATTGGCCATTCTATGGCGGCGATCACAACGCTCAGCGCTTCAGCCCACTCAAGCAGATTACGCCGGAAAACGTCGGGCGCCTGGAGCGCGCATTTGTGTATCACACACGTGATTTGCCGAACTCTGGCAGTCGCTACTCGCCTGAAACAACCCCGGTCAAGGTCGGCAACGACCTGCTGATGTGCTCTGCCAAAAACATCCTTATTTCGATCAATGCTGCAACCGGCAAGGAAAACTGGCGTCACGACCCTGGAGTACCTGATCAGGCCATTCCTCACGCAGCAGCATGCCGCGGCGTGGCGGTGTACACCGCACCAGAGATCCCTGAGTCCGCACAATGCCGCAACCGTGTGGTAGAAGCGACACTGGATGCGAGGCTGGTAGCTGTAGATCTGCGCACAGGCGAGCCATGCAAGGACTTCGGACAGAACGGTACTGTGGATCTTTGGGAAGGTCTGGGGAAAAAAGTCCCCGGCTGGTATGCGGTTACAGCCCCTCCTACCATCGTCAATGGCGTAGTGGTCACAGGAGCACAAATTCGCGACGGTCAGGATGAGGATGCACCTTCTGGGGTGATCCGCGGCTACGACGCAATCACCGGGAAAATGGCCTGGGCTTGGGATCTGGGTAACCCTCAAAACGTTCATGGCCCAGCCGAAGGCAGCACATACACCCGTGGCACCCCGAATATGTGGACGGCTGCAGTGGGCGATGAGCAGCTTGGCTACGTCTACCTACCGATCAGCAATTCCTCGATTGATTACTACGGCTCCAACCGTAGCGAGGCAGAAAACAAGTATTCGACCTCACTGGTCGCCGTCGACGTGAAGACGGGGAAGGACGTGTGGCACTTCCAGACCATCCGCCACGATGTGTGGGATTATGATTTGGGCAGCCAGCCGACACTTCTTGATTTCCCTGGCAAAGACGGAAAACCAGTGGCTGCAGTGCTGCTGCCAACGAAGCAGGGAGACATCTACATCCTGGATCGCGCAACTGGCGAGCCTCTGGTTCCGATTGGTGAAGTCAAAGCGCCAAAAGGCGGCTCCGTTGAACCCCAATTCCTAGCTGATACCCAGCCTACCTCCGAGTGGCACACCCTGCGTAAGGCCCCGAAAACCGAAGCGGACATGTGGGGTTTTTCACCACTTGATCAATTGATGTGCCGCATCCAGTTCCGCCAGGCCAACTACGAGGGCTACCTGACGCCACCATCGGTGGATCGTCCGTGGATTCAATACCCGGGCTACAACGGTGGCTCCGATTGGGGCTCGGTCGCGATCGACCCAGTACGACGACTGCTAATCGCCAATTACAACGACATTCCTAACCTCAACCAGCTCATACCGCGTGAGCAGGCAGACAAGATGGGGCTCAAACCTATCTATGCACCAAAGGTTGATGAAACCTCGTTGAACAAGGCTGGCAGCAAATCGGGCAAGGGCGAAGGTGGGGCATCGACCTATCCGCAGGTCAACGCACCCTACGCGATCAGTGTGAATGCGGGTTGGCGTAACTGGGGCACCGGCGTACCGTGCTCGGCACCACCGTATGGTGGAATTCGTGCAATCAGCCTGGATACCGGGAAGACCGTATGGGACGAGCCGCTGGGTACCGCGCGTCGCAACGGCCCTTTCGGCATCCCGTCGCATCTGCCACTGAATATCGGCTTGCCGAACAATGGCGGAACGGTGGTCACCGCAGGTGGACTCACCTTCGTCGGCGCGGCAACTGACAACTTGTTCCGTGCCATCGACACGGCTACCGGTAAGGTGCTGTGGGAAGACACGTTGACGGCGGGCGCCCAAGCCAACCCGATCTCGTACGAGGTTGATGGTGAGCAGTATGTGCTCGTTTCAGCGTCTGGCCACGCCTTCATGGAAACCGGCACCAGCGACGAAATCATCGCATACAAACTGCGTAAGTAATGCCTTGACGGGGCCCGCTTGGGCCCCGTCTTGACACTGTTCACAGAGGAGTTTGATCATGGATTTGGGCTTGCAAGGTAAACGCGTACTGGTTAGCGGCGCTTCCAGGGGTATCGGGCGGGCAATTGCCAAGTTGTTTCTCGATGAGGGCGCCAAGGTGGCCTTCTGTGCTCGGGGTACCGCAGGCGTCCAAACGACGCAACAAGCACTCGGTCATGACGCCATCGGTACCGCCGTTGATGTCACCCAGCCCGACCAGGTGCAGGCATGGGTCACAGATGCAGCGCAGCGTCTTGGAGGAATCGATATCGTCGTGCCGAACGTGAGCGCTCTGGCTGGCGGAGATGACTTGCAGACATGGCGGCGAGCCTTCGATACCGATTTGCTGGGAAGTGCGACGATGGTCAAAGCCGCCTTGCCCGCCCTGCGTGAATCGCAAGCCGCATCGGTTGTCCTAATTTCCAGCGTATCGGGCCGCGAAGTCGATATGTTCGCCGAGCCATACGGCGTATTGAAAGCAGCCTTGCTGCACTACGGTAAAACGCTTTCTGCACGCCACGCGCGCGAAGGTATTCGGGTGAACTCTGTCTCCCCAGGAAACGTATATTTTCCTGAGGGCGTATGGGGTGATATAGAGCGCGACCAGCCCGAGACCTTCGCGAAATGCTTGGCTGAAAACCCGTTGGGCCGCATGGCTACACCCGAGGAAGTAGCCAAAGCAGTCGTATTCCTGGCCAGCCCTGCTGCAAGCTTTACCACCGGCACAAACTTGCTCGTGGATGGCGGACTGACACGCTCTGTACAGTTCTGAGCATCCAGGCCCAACGGTAGCAATCCGGATAAAATTTGAATGATGAAACTGTATATCTACGAACATTGCCCGTTCTGCACGCGTGCTCGGATGATCGTTGGACTCAAGAGCCTCCCGGTGATGCTTCAGGTCATCATGGAGGGCGATGCAGAAACACCCCTGCGCCTGATTGGAAAAAAGGCTGTGCCGATCTTGCAAAAGGAAGACGGCAGCCATATGGGGGAAAGCCTAGATATCGTGCGATATCTCGATGGCATCGGCCCGACAGTACTGGTGGCGCCGCAAGACCCAACCTTGGACGCTTGGGTCAAAGAAGCCTGGCCCACGGCACTCAAGCTATTCATACCACGCTTCGTCCAGGCAGACTTCGCAGAAATCAACACGCCAATGGCAAGAGAGGCGTACCGGCTGCGGGAGGAACAAGCCTTCGGGGATCTGGAGGCTTTGCGTGGAGCCACATCCAAGCTGGTGGCGGAACTGCAACCTCTGATCTACGACCTTGTTCCGCTGGTAAAGGACAGAACAACAATCGGCATCAACGATGTGACGCTTTGGCCCGTATTGCGCTCGCTTTCCATCGTTCGAGCTGTTGATTTCCCAGATCAAGTGCTCGATTACATGCATCGATTGAGTGAGGCAAGTGGCGTTCCCCTGCTCTTCAACCAAGCTGCTTGACCTATAGATAGATGGCTATTTTGGAGCCCAGCGTAAGCTCCCAGAAAGGCGTGGGAGGCGATTCCTTCCAAGGATGTCCTGATGATCAGCGAGCTTTCACGACGCCCGTGCGTGAGCTCATCGTGGATGCAAGCACGCGGACAGTCAGATTCGAGGATCTTCACTTTCCGCTCAAGGCCACGTCTTGCCGGCTTTTGACATTGCTCCTTCGCCATCAAGGAAACGTCGTGAGCCGGACGACGATCTATGAGGAAATTTGGGGATACCAGTTTGTGGTGGTCAACTCATTCCGGACACGGTTTTGAGTTTTTCTTCAGCTTTGGCCGGAGCCAGTCCATTGTTGAATTGATGGGGCCGGAGCCAGTTGTAGTGGCCCATCAGGTACTGACTAATATCT
>NZ_PEMX01000061.1:0-12819 GCF_002759075.1 Pseudomonas sp. 382 | reverse complement strand
TGCGCGCTGACAAGTTGCTGGTTGCCACCGGTCGGGCACCGAATACGCGCAGCCTCGCGCTGGACGCGGCGGGGGTCACTGTCAATGCGCAAGGGGCCATCGTTATCGACCAAGGCATGCGCACGAGCAACCCGAACATCTACGCGGCCGGCGACTGCACCGACCAGCCGCAGTTCGTCTACGTGGCAGCGGCCGCCGGCACCCGTGCCGCGATCAACATGACCGGCGGCGACGCAGCCCTCAATCTGACCGCGATGCCGGCAGTGGTGTTCACCGACCCGCAAGTCGCCACCGTGGGCTACAGCGAGGCGGAAGCGCACCACGATGGCATCGAGACCGACAGTCGCACGCTGACACTCGACAACGTTCCGCGAGCGCTTGCCAACTTCGACACACGCGGCTTCATCAAGCTGGTCATCGAGGAAGGTAGCGGACGGCTCATCGGCGTGCAGGCGGTGGCCCCGGAAGCGGGCGAACTGATCCAGACGGCGGTGCTCGCCATCCGCAACCGCATGACGGTGCAGGAACTGGCCGACCAGTTGTTCCCCTACCTGACAATGGTCGAGGGGTTGAAGCTTGCGGCGCAGACCTTCAACAAGGACGTGAAGCAGCTTTCCTGCTGCGCTGGATAAAAAAAGGAGGTTTTCAATGAGCGCCTACACCGTGTCCCGGCTGGCCCTTGATGCCGGGGTGAGCGTGCATATCGTGCGCGACTACCTGCTGCGCGGATTGCTGCGTCCGGTGGCGTGCACCCCGGGCGGCTATGGCCTGTTCGATGATGCCGCCTTGCAACGGCTGTGCTTCGTGCGGGCGGCCTTCGAGGCGGGCATCGGCCTGGACGCGCTGGCGCGGCTGTGCCGGGCGCTGGATGCTGCGGACGGCGATGAAGCGGCCGCGCAGCTTGCCGTTCTGCGCCAGTTCGTCGAGCGTCGGCGCGAAGCGTTGGCCGATCTGGAGGTGCAGTTGGCCACCATGCCGACCGAGCCGGCACAGCACGCGGAGAGTCTGCCATGAACAGCCCCGAGCGCTTGCCGTCCGAGACGCACAAACCGATCACCGGCTACCTGTGGGGCGCGCTGGCCGTGCTCACCTGTCCCTGCCATTTGCCGATTCTCGCCATTGTGCTGGCCGGCACGACGGCCGGCGCGTTCATCGGAGAGTACTGGGGTATCGCAGCCCTCACGCTGACCGGTTTGTTCGTCCTGTCTGTGACACGACTGCTGCGGGCCTTCAAAGATCGATCATGAGCGCTTCCCATTGAGACAAACCACGCTGTCGCTACGTTGCCTCATGCCGGCATCAAATTCGGCTGAGTAGCTTCTCGCCATCTGGACGTAGCTCACCCTTGGGTGAAACATGCCGATACAGGGTCTGCCGCGTGACGCCAAGTTCCTGGCACAGGTCGCCGACCTTGGTCTCTGGCTGACCCATTGCCGCCATCGCCAGCCGCAGCTTGGCGGCGGTCATCTTGAACGGCCGGCCGCCTTTCCGCCCGCGCGCGCGGGCCGAGGCTAGGCCGGCAATCGTGCGCTCCGCGATCAACTCGCGCTCGAACTCGGCCAGGGCGGCGAAGATGCCAAAGACCAGCTTGCCGGCGGCGGTCGTGGTGTCGATGGCCGCGCCGTGCCCGGTTAATACCTTCAAGCCGATGCCGCGCCCAGTCAGGTCGTGCACGGTGTTGATGAGATGTCGCAGGTCGCGTCCGAGCCGATCCAGTTTCCACACGACCAGTGTGTCGCCAGTTCGCAACGCCTTCAGGCAGCTCGTCAAGCCGGGCCGATCCTCGCGCATGCCGGATGCCTGATCCTCGTAAAGATGTACTGGATCGACCCCGGCGGCAATCAGCGCGTCGCGCTGCAAATCGGTAGCCTGGGAGCCGTCCGCCTTCGATACCCGCATGTAGCCTATCAGCATGTCGTACCTGTCACATATACGTTCGATTATGTGACAGTGTGAGCCAGAAAGTTCTCGCCGTCAAAAACTGTCACTTAACCCGTCATTTAGTCTAAGACCTGCAAACGGCCATTCAGGCTCGTAATGTGACAAAAACTCCGGCGGGATGCCCTCCTTGGTGAACGTGGCGCGCAAACGTTCCAGGGATTCGGGGTCGCGTCGCCCGTAGGACGCCAGTGTGAACAGCAAGCGGGCCGTCTCCGGGTTGTGTCGCGCTTCAATGATGGCCTCATCGATGGCCTGGGCTGCTCGTTGCCAGTGGTTGATGGGTTCCGGCTTCGGCACCTTCGCCGGCAGGCCGTTGGTGAAACCAGTGTGCGGCTCCGTCTGAAACAGCGCGGCCTGTTCCCCGCGCGGGATCAGCGCCTTTGACTCGATCAGCGTGATGGCGGTGGCCGCCGCCTCCAGCATCTGCCACTGCACCGCCGGGGCCAGAATCTCGTAGGGACGCCACAGACTCTGCCCGGCGCGCAGCGGATGGCCGCAGCGCTCCCAGACATGGCGGATGCTCGCCGAGCAACTGCCGCAGTGCGAGAGCGGCGTGTTCAGCTCATCAAGCAGGGTGCGCAGCAGCCGGAACCACAAGCCGGCGTGGACACGCCGACGCGGCAGCTCCACAAAACCCGTCGTCAGCGCCTGCCAGGTGCGCCGGTCCATGCAGGCGATTGCGTCATCGGCAGGGCGCGGCGCAGCATCGGCGATTTCCCACTGAAGATACCGGCCGGGCATGCCCCAGTAGGACTCCAGCCAGCAGCCATGCTGCGGGCAGCTCAGCATCAAGGGGAGCTGCCAGACGAGTAGCACAGCTTGATTCGTTGGATCGTTCAGACACTGCGGACACGCCCGGCGAATCGTCTGGCTCGGTAGCCAGGCACGCCAGCGAGTGATGGACCGCACCTTGCGGGTGCGCTTGGGCAGGAGCACCGCGCATTGGAATGTATAGGTTTCCAAGGCTGCTGGTACCGAATCGTCGAGACTGTCGAGCAGCCACGGCACCCAGCCTGCAAGACTCATGCTGCGCAACCGCTCCAGCTCGACGCCACTGCGCTGGCAGAGCGCCGTCAGCAACGACAAGGATGGTGCGGTATCCAGGTCATCAAGTTGGCTGTGACCAAGATCGTGGGCCAGCAGCTCGTGCACGTCCATCTGGTAGCAGGCGGCGACCCGGTTGAGCCATGAGGACAGGGCTTCGCCTTCCTTGGGTGCCGGATGCAGCGGCCAGCGCGGCGCGGACTTCACATCAGTTCCCGCTCGAACTGTCGCCGCCGCTCACTGGGGCCGATGTAGTCGGCCATGCTGAGCGTGCGGTGGTTGATCGCTTCCTCGCCACTCTCCACGGCGGCGACGGCCGCCGCCACCAGCAGATGTGCAAGCTCGCCGATGGTGCCTTCGCTCCGGGTGAGCAGGTAGCGGGCCATGTCCAGCGTGGCAATCGGGGATGGCCGCCGTAGCGGGAGTGACGCCGCGAAGCTGGCCAGCAGCGAGCAGCAGTCCTCATTGGCCTCCCACGGCGGCAGCAGCATCGGCTCGAAGCGGTTTTCCAACTGATCGTCCGAACGGATGGCCAGGTACGCCTCGCGCGTGCCGACCCCGACCAGGGGGATACGCAGCTCGTTGCCGAGGAAGCGCAGCAGGTTGAGGAACTCGCGCCGGTTAACGCTGTTGCCAGCCAGTACATTGTGCAGTTCGTCGATCACCAGCATGCGCACGCCGACCTTGCGCAGCAGGGCCAGCGCCAGTTGCTCCATTTCCGGCAGCCGTGGGCGCGGGCGCAGCGGCGCGCCCATCGCAGCCAGCAGCGCGACATAGAAGCGGATCACCGATGGCTCTGACGGCATCTGCACGACCAGCACCGGGATATGTTCTTGGTCAGCGTCGGTGCCGACCGGGTGCGCCCGCCGGAATTTCTCGACGATCATCGACTTGCCGTTGTTGGTGGGGCCGACCAGCAGCAGGTTTGGCATGCGTTGCTTGTTCGGCCACGCATACAGAGTTTCCAGCCGGTTCAGCGCCTCGACCGCGCGCGGGTAGCCGATCCAGCGGTCGGCGCGAATGCGCTGGATGCGCTCGTCTGCCGGCAGCCTGGCCAAACCCTGTGCCGCTGGCAGCAGGTGGGACAGGTCAATGACGGGATATTCGTCCACGGCTACCACTCCTCGATCTGATCGAACGGTTTGGCCGGCGGCAGGTTGTCTGCCTGCGGGTCAGCCATGTCCACATCCGGCGGTATGGGCTTGGCCGGTGGCTCCGACGTCTTGAGGTGCTGGCGGCGATCAGCGTCGCGCCGCGCCTTGCGCGTGGCCTTCTGGGCGGTGGTCACGATCTCGCGCATCTGCCCGATCATGCGGAACAGCGCCGACTCGTCCACCTGCTCGCGCCCGAGCTGACGCAATTTGGCCAGCGCCTGGCGTTGTTCCCAGAGGGTGACGGCCGGATGGGACAAGGTGCGGTAGTGGATCTCCAGATAGTGCTGACCTTCCGGTTCCAGTACCCAGATGCGGCTGATGTCGCGCGGATCGCGCCGGATCAGGAAGGCGGGCAAGCGCTCGCGCCGGGCAATCCACGGCTTGAGGGCGTCGGCGTAGTAGTGGATGTGGTCGATGACAAAGCCGGTGCGGGTCAGGGTGCGGCGGATCACCGGCAGGAAATCGACCAAAAACGCGGTGGGGCGGGTAACGACGGCCGGGACGCCAACGCGCTCCACGGCCTCGGCCCAGCGCGCGGCCGGCGGCTGGAGCAGGCCGTTGTGCACGGAGCCGTGATAGGTGCCTACCGCCAACGCGAGCCAGCGCTCCAGCTCGCGCAGCGTCAGGGTGGCCATCTTCTCGGAATCGTACTCGCCGCGCTGGCCGGGATTGGAGAAGGTCGTCCCCGGTAATTCGTCGTGGATCATCTGCATCGCCGTGCCGATGATCCGTTCCACGATGCCGCCGTAGTGCGGCTGGCCTGGTGGGCGATAGTCCAGCCGGATGCCATGCTGTTCGCAGCCACGGCGCAGCGCTTCGCTTTTGAACTCGGCCGCGTTGTCCAGATAGAGCAGCCTGGGCTTGCCGCTCATCGGCCAGTCCATTTCCACATTCAGCCCTTCCAGCCAGGGCCGCTTGTCGCAGGCGGCATGCGCGAGGCATAGGCCGACCGAGACGGCGGACGGCGCTTCCAGCGTGACCACCATGCCGAGTACGCAGCGCGTGAACACGTCGATGGCGAGGGTCAAATATGGGCGGCCAATCGGTTGCCGGTCGCGCTCGTCGACCACGATCAGGTCGATGACGGTGTGGTCGATCTGCACCTGTTCCAGCGGCATGGTGACTTCGGGCGGAATGCCACCCGCGCCTTGCAAGGGACGGGCAGCGTCCTGCCCGCCCCGGCTGCGGGCTATTTTCGCCGGGTGTAGTCCGGCAATCCGCTGGGCCACGGTGTTGCGCGCCGGCACCGGCAGCTTCTGGGTTTTGCACGCCTGCGCGACTTCGCGGTGGAACGCCGCCAGGCTGCGTTTCTGCTTGGTCAGGAAGCGCTTTTGCAGCAGCTCGCGGATGATGCGCTCGACCGGTTCCGGCAAGCGCCCCTTGCCTTTGCCGCCGCCGGATCGGCCGGGCGTCAGGTCTGTTACCAGGCCAGTACCCTGCCGGGCGCGACGGATCAGGACATATACCTGTCGCCGGGACAGGCCCAGCGCTTGGGCTGCCTCATCGGCGGCTTCATGCCCGACCACCTCAAGCGCTGCCAGTGGCCCGATGATTTCCGTCCGGTGCCGGGCTTGCGCCCATGCCTCGTCGGGCAGGGTGGCCACGCCTTGCGCGGCAATCGGTGGAGTGTCTGATGTCATGCCCAAACCTCGCTTTGGTGCACACGAGTATTGAGCATAGTCGAGATTGGTGCAGACGACTCCTGATATTGGGCTGTCAGGAGCCGTATGCACACCAGGCGTTACATCCAGTCAGATGGTGCGGTCGTCTTCTGAAAACGACAGAGCCATTCCTCGATAGAGTTCGGCAAAACCTTGGTTTTCCCGAACTAACCAGACGCCACAAGGGTTTGCGGGCAGGCGCTGGGCTTAAGTGCACTTTCTGTTCCGTTGCTCCCCAAACCCCGATATCACCCAGGTCGACAAACTGCTGCACGGTAACGAGAACGTCGTCTGCGCCGATGCCGGCTACACCGGCGTCGAAAAGCGCCCCGAACATGCGGGCCGCGAAGTGATCTGGCAGGTCGCAGCACGCCGCAGCACCTACAAGAAGCTCGATAAACGCAGCGCCCTGTACAAAGCCAAGCGCAAGATCGAGAAGGCCAAGGCACAAGTGCGAGCGAAGGTCGAGCACCCGTTTCGAGTGATCAAGCGCCAGTTCGGTTACGTGAAGGTGCGCTTCCGTGGCCTGGCCAAGAACACCGCTCAGCTGGTGACGCTGTTCGCGCTGTCGAACCTATGGATGGCGCGCCGACATTTGCTGACTACCGCAGGAAAGGTGCACCTGTAATGCGGAAAATGGCTGCTGCGAGGTGCTCGCGGCGGCCAAAAACGGAGAACTGAGCGGGTTACCTGGTCGATTTTGATCGACGGCCCGCTTTCAAAAGCAGCAAGGGCTGAAGTCGACCGGAAATACAGGGTTACTTCAGACCTTCCCTTATTGAGATAGGACGGCCGTTTATTATTCAGCTGTGGTCACTGGCCGTTTCCTATCATTGCTGCCGAAAACTAACCGGAGCATGAGTAACTCATTACGATTCTGAAAGGTTGCCCGGCCTATGCCGGGCAACGCAACAACTCAGCTTTCGTCCAACCCCCATATCCAGTGGGCATCGATCAACAGCGACAGATGGGTGCGCAGCGTATCCGCGTGGGCCTGCAGGGCGCTGGTAGACGATGCGACGGCTTGCCGGCGAGCCAGCAACAACGACTGCAGATCCACCTCGCCCAGTTCGTAGGCACGCTGCATCTGTGCTTCGTTCTGGGTCATGGCAGCGGCGCCATCCTTCGCGATCAGGTAGCTCTCGTAAGCACCTGAAGCCAGTTCGACGTCACGGGCAATCCCGGCTTCCAGCTCGCGTTTGGCCAGGTCGACATCCTCGCGAGCCGCATTCTCCTGGGCCAGCGCCTGGCTGTAGCGAGCACTGCGCGACCCGCTGGGGATCGGCATGCTGAAGCTGACACCGTAGATGCGCTCACGGTTGCCCTGCTCGGAGGCGGTGAATACCCCCAACGTAGGATCCGGCACCCTGTCAGCCTTCGCCCGGGCCGATTGCCCCTGATTTCTCAGCAGAGAGGCTTCGACCCGACGCAGCACATCGCTTTCGGCCAGGATCCGCTCGCGCCAGGTGTCGTACTGACCGAGTTCGGCCGAAGGAATGGGCAGATCAACCACTTTGCGCTCGATGCCAGGGAAGCGCCGCGACAGTGTTGCCCAGCTCGCAGCGGCTTTTATCTTGGCTTCGTTGCCTTGTCGCAGTTGCTCGGCCACTTCCGCCTTGACCAGGCTTACATCCAGCTTAGAGGCGTCACCCGCACGGTTGCGTTTTTCCGCCGCCGCCAGGCTTTCCTTGGCTGAGGCCAGGCCTTTATTGGCGATGGTGAGCGCGTGCTCCGACACCAGCCAATCCAGCCACAGGGTCATCAGTTCCCGCGCGGCTTCATGACGGACTTCGCCATAGGTGGCATCTGCCAATCGCAGCGTTGCCGAACTGATGTCCTGGTCGGCACTGGCCTTGCCAGGCAGGCGCACCGTGCGCTCGATACCCACGTTCCATTCGTTGTAGTTGGGGCCAGCGTCGGTACGCCGTTGCTGGCCGATTGCCGTGGCCGTCCATTCATAAGGCGAACGCCGGATGATGCCAGCCTCCAGCATGGCGGCATCCATGCTGGAGCGTGCCGAGGCCACGCGGGGATCGGCGTTGAGCAGCGACACCACCAGCGGCTTGGGCAGAATGTTTGCCGGAGCGGCAGGTTGCGCCACGGCCGTGCCACACACACTGATCAGCAGAGCCAGGGGAACAAGGCGCTTCATCACACGAACTCCCCAAAGTTACTGACCTGGACCGTCCAATAGCGCAGCCCGGTATTTGGAAACTCCTCCTTGAGGGATTGCAGCACCTCCGTGAGTTGCTGCCGTTCCACCACGAGTTGGATCTGCACAGCCTTGGCCCGCCCCATGACACGCTCCATCGGATTGAGTGCCGCGGTGGACAGCCCGTGCGCCGCAACCGGTGTGCTGGTGAAGATCTGGTTCCCCGTCACGACCAGGAGGTGGTCGATGAGCTTCTCCTCCAAGCTTGGGGTGCAGAGCAGCGTCAACCAGGTATCAGGCATCTTTGGCCTCCTTTTTCGCGTGGGCGAATCGCAGATAGAGAATCGGGAGCAACATGAGGGTGAGCGCGGTGACGGTGATCAAACCGCCGATCACCACGATGGCCAACGGCCGCTGGATCTCGGAGCCGGGCCCGGTAGCGAACAACAGTGGGACCAGACCGAAGGCGGTGATCGAGGCGGTCATCAGTACCGGGCGTAACCGGCGACGGGCACCCTGGAGCACCACTTCCCGCAGTGGCAGGCCTTCGCCATGCAACTGGTTGAAGTAACTGACCAGCACGATGCCGTTGAGCACCGCGATACCCAACAAAGCGATGAACCCCACCGACGCTGGCACCGAGAGGTACTCGCCAGTGACCCACAGCGCGACGATGCCGCCCACCAGGGCGAAGGGGATGTTGCTGAGGATAAGCAACGCCTGGCGCACGGAGCCGAAGGTCGAGAACAGCAGGACGAAGATCAGACCAAGCGCCACGGGAACGACGATGGACAGCCGGGCAGCCGCACGCTGCTGGTTCTCGAACTGGCCGCCCCAGCTGATGCGATAGCCGTTGGGCAGTTCCACCTGCTGAGCCACCAGCGCCTTGGCCTCCTCGACGAAGCCGACCAGGTCACGACCGCTGACGTTGGCGATCACCACGCTGTAGCGGCTGCCCATTTCCCGGTCGATCTTCACCGGGCCATCGGCACGCTCCAGTCTCGCCACGCTGCTCAGCGGAATGGTCTGGCCATCCGGCGTGGTGATCCGCACCGCGTTGAAGTCCGCCGGCGACGTGCGCACCGACTCGTCCGAGCGAATGAGGATCGGCGTGCGCTGGTTGCCTTCGATCACCAGGCCGGCCTGCTGGCCTTCGATCTGCACGCGCAGTGCATCCTGGATGGCCTCGACGCTCAGGCCGAAACGGCCAGCCTGCAGCCGGTCGATCTCCACGCGCAGATACTGCACACCGTCGTTCTGCACGGTGTAGACGTCCTGGTTGCCCTGCACAGTCTTGAGCAGCGACTCGATCTTGCCGCCCAGTTGGCTCAGGGTGCCCAGGTCAGGGCCATAGATCTTCACGGCGAGGTCGCCGCGCACACCGATGATCATCTCGGAGACGCGCATCTCGATGGGCTGGGTAAAGCTGTAGCCGATACCCGGCATTGGATCGAGCACCTTGCGGACCTCGTCCATCAGCTCTTCCTTGGTGTCCATCCGCCATTCGCTCATGGGCTTGAGCAGCAGGTAGGTATCGGTCTGGTTCAGGCCCATGGGATCAAGACCGATCTCGTCGGAACCGGCCCGCGCCACGATGCCCCGGATCTCCGGGACCGCTGCCATCAGCGCGGTCTGGATCTTCTTGTCCAGCTCGGCCGTCTGTTCGAGGCTGACCGATGGCAGTTTCTCGATACCCACGATCAGGTCGCCTTCATCCATGGTCGGCATGAAGGTCTTGCCCACCTGGGTGTAGACCAGGCCAGCGACGACCAACATGGCGCCAGCGATGATCGCGATCAGTTTCTGCCGGCCAAGCCCCCACTCCAGCACCGGGCCATAGATGCCCAGCAGCTTGCGGGCAAGCCAGGGGTCTTCGTGCTTGACCTCGCGCAGCAGGTAGGAGGACAGCACGGGGATCACGGTCAGCGACAGCAGCAACGATCCCGCCAGAGCGAAGACGATGGTCAGCGCCACCGGGACGAAGAACTTGCCTTCGAGGTCCTGCAGGGTGAGCAGCGGCAGGAACACCGTGATGATGATCAGGATGCCGGACGTCACCGGTACCGCGACCTCGCGCACCGCCCGGTAGATGATGTGCAGACGCGGCAGCTTGCCACCGGAAGGATCGGTGGCCAGACGCTGGACGATGTTCTCGACCACCACCACCGCGGCATCCACCAACATGCCGATGGCAATGGCCAGCCCTCCCAGACTCATCAGGTTGGCGGACATGCCGACGAAGCGCATCAGGATGAAGGTGATCAACGCCGCCAGCGGAAGTACCAGGGCAACCGTCAGCGCTGCGCGAACGTTGCCGAGGAACAGGGCCAGCAACACGATGACCAACACGGTGGCCTCGATCAGCGCCTTGGACACAGCCCCTACCGCTTTATCGACCAGCGACGAGCGATCGTAGAAGCTGGTGATGGTGATGCCTTTCGGTAGTGTGGCCTCCAGTTCCTTGAGCTTCAGTTGCACACCGGCGACCACTTGGCGGGCGTTGGCGCCAGCCAGGCCGAGCACCAGGCCTTGCACAGCCTCGCCCTTGCCATCCTGGGTCACCACGCCGTAGCGGGTCAGGGTGCCAAGGCGAACCTCGGCCAGGTCGCCAACCCGCACCGGGCTGGAGCTGTTGGAATTGACCACAACGGCCCGCAGGTCATCCAGGGTGCGGATGCTGCCCTCGCTGCGTACCAGCAGGACTTCGTCACCTTCACCCAGTCGGCCGGCACCGTCGTTACGGTTGTTGGTGTTGACCGCGTTGGTCAGCTGCTCAAGGCTCACGCCGCTGGCAGCCATGCGGATGGGATCTGGCAGTACCTCGAAGGTCCTGACCTGGCCACCGAGGGAGTTCACATCCGCCACGCCAGGTACGGTACGCAGCGCCGGCCGGATCACCCAGTCGAGCAGGCTGCGACGTTCGACCAGAGACAAGGTTGTACCGTCCACCGTGAACATAAACATCTCGCCCAGCGGTGTGGTGATCGGCGCCATGCCGCCACTGATGCCGTCCGGCAGGCTGTCGCTCAGGTTGCCGAGACGCTCGGAAACCTGTTGCCGCGCCCAGTAGATGTCAGTGCCATCCTGAAAATCGATGGTGACATCGACCAGGCCGTACTTGGTGACCGAGCGCAGGATCTTGGTCTTGGGAATACCGAGCATTTCCACTTCGATCGGCACGGCAATCCGGCTTTCAACTTCTTCCGGGGTCATCCCCGGTGCCTTCATGATCACCTTGACCTGGGTGCTGGCCACATCAGGGAAGGCATCGATGGGCAGCCCACGGTAGGCATACCAGCCCGCGCCGGTCAGCAACAGCGTCGCCAGCACCATGAACAGGCGCTGGGACAAAGAGAATTGGATAAGACGGCTCAGCATCACTCACCGTCCTCTTCAAGCCAGGCGCCTTTCAGCGCAATCACGCCGGCGACGGCAACCTGGTCCTGTTCGCTGATGTTGCCCTGGACACGGACCAGTTGCCCCGCGCTGGCTTCGACCTTGACCGGGCGGGCTTCAAAACCGTCGGGCGTGCGGACGAACACCACGGAGTCGGTCTTGTTGCGAGCGACGGCAGACAGAGGGATGTCCCAGGATTTGCCAGCGGCCTGAACCGGGATCTCCACGGTGACGAGCTCGCCGGGACGCAGGGCGCCGTTGGCATTTTCGATTTCGGCGCGCAGCACCACGAACTGGCTGGTAGCCGAGAGGGTCGGGCTCAGGTTGATGACACGCCCATTAATGCCCTTGTCGACCACCGTTACGCCCGCGCCCGGCTGAATGCCAATACTGGCCGCGGCCGGAATCTGCACGTCCAGCCACAGCGCATCGACCTGGGTGATGTTCAGCAGCGACGTGGCACCGTCGACCCGCTGGCCGGGCCGGACCGAGATGTTGCTGACAATGCCGTCCTGAACGGCGCTGAGGGTGATCCTGTCGGAAGGAATCCCGGAGCGGATGACCTGCTCGATCATGGCCGGGGTCATTCCCGCCAGGGCCAGTTCGGCCTTGGTCTGCACCAGAGTCGCTTCCGCTTCCTTCAGCGTTGCCTGGGCTTCCTGCGCCCGACGCTGCGGAATGATGCCCTCATCGAACAGCTTCTGTTCCCGGGTGTAGGCCTGCCGGGCCAGCGTGGCGCGGGCAGATGCCTGCAACAGCTGGAGCTGGAGCTGGCTCATCGCCGGACTGGACAGGCGCACGACCGGCTCGCCTTTGCGAACGGCCTGGTACTCGCCCACCAGCAGTTGCACCACCACACCTTCAAGTGGGGAACTGACGATCTGCTCCGCTTTCGGAGGCACGACAACCTGGCCGGGATATCGCGTGCTGACCGTCTGTTTCATGCTTTGCACAGCAGACGTCTTGATACCCAGCGCTTGAATCTGTTCATTGGCGACAGAGAACTTCTCAGCACTCATGGCAGGCCCTGAAATAATAAAAGCGATGGCGAAAGAGAGCCCCTTTACACTGCGCAGATAATGTTCGTTATTCATCGAAAGTTCCCCGTGAAGCGCCATGACATGGGCATGCTTTAGACCTGTCTTTGAGGATTTTTAAATCGCAAGGCGAGCGCGGTCGCAGGACACACATGAGTAACCCACTCGTCTGCTGCACCCTTTGCATGGAAGGAGATTGTCGTAGACTCCTCTACAGGTTCGATTCTAGAGGGGGGTGACTATCAGGAACGTTACCGCTGAATTACAAATTTGAAGGATTCCACCTCCCTCCTGATTTTCGTTTTAAGGATTCTCCGATCAAGTCAGCACAGGCCATCTGACCTGTGCTGAAATAGCCCTCCGTCCAACTGCCTTCTACAAGTCTGCCATCCCATGAGTCAGATGAGCTTTTCCGATTTCGAGTACGCCGGCAA
>NZ_PEMX01000060.1:0-14031 GCF_002759075.1 Pseudomonas sp. 382 | reverse complement strand
GCACATCAACCTCACCGGCGATTACCTCTGGCGCAGCAGCGCCAAGATCGGCGCGGGCAAGTTCAGGCCGCTACGACCGCTGCAACCGGCTTAGCGTGCTTTATTTTCCGTTTTCTGAGGCGACCCCCTTCATCGCGAATTGCACCGCCCAAGACGATCTGCACTGAAATCAATACTTTCTGATGCCTCTTGATTAGAGATGCCAGCCATAATCATCTCATCGCCAACGCATACGGCGTTCGGCAGCCAACACACTCTCACTCACTACTGGAAGCTCAGACATGAAAACCATAGGCATTGAAAACTCGAAGTCCAGCGTACAGGCCCACTTAACGCTTGGAACCAAAACTATGGGGCTAGGTATCTATGGCGCGTACTTGGCTCTCGCTATTATTTACTTCTGGTTCGGCGGCATGAAATTTACCCACTACGAGGCCGAGGGCCTGGTTCCACTGGTGAGCAACAGCCCGCTTTTGGGATGGGTGTATAGCATTTTTTCGGTCGACATGTTCTCCAGCCTGCTCGGCATACTAGAGATTTCGATCGGCACTCTGATCGCAGGCCGCATGCTGTCGCCCAAACTATCCGTGGTAGGAGGCGCTCTGTCTGCAGGCCTGTTCTTCACAACCCTTAGCTTTATGTTTTCCACTCCGGGCGTCATTGAGCCTAGTTTAGGGTTTCCGGCGATTTCCGTTGCGCCAGGTCAGTTTCTGCTTAAAGACTTAGGGTTGCTTGCTGTTTCGATATTTGTGGCAGGCCATTCGCTGGTTGAACTGGAAAAACGTAAAATTAATGCATAATTTTTTCAATGGCTTAAGGCAGTAATGCCTTAGGCCTTTTTGCCATCATTTTCCCCCGCCAGATCTTTCAACCAGTCACGAGGGCTCAACCCCGTCTTGCGTCTAAATGCGCGAGACAGCGCCGAAGGACTTTCGTAGCCGACTTGAGCTGCAATCAGCGTAATCGAGCGCCCTTCTCGCATCAGCTTCTGAGCCAGGCTAACTCGCCAACTCAACAAATAATCAGCAGGCGTCTGTCCGATGACACTCTTGAAATGCACGGCATACGCAGCGCGTGACATATTTGACTCACTGGCCAGCTCTGCTATTGACCAGGCATGTTCCGGGGAGTTGTGCATCTGTAAAAGCGATCGGGCAAGCCGCATGTCGGCCAGTCCAGCCATCATTCCGGTGCGCAACTGGTGATGATCGAGCAGGTAACGGAGCAACAGAATGATTAGGAGCTCAAATAAGCGCTCAAGCGCGGCTTCCCTTCCACAATGCACATTTGCCGCCTCGGCAAACATCCACTCCAACGTGTCTGCCAGCATGGGCAGATCATCGAGTGCGAGCACCAAACAGTCCGGTAATGAAGCCGACAAAGGATTATCAATTCCGCCCTCAAACTCCATGGAAGCACACAACAACTTTGCGCCATCGGACTCACCCGCAAACAATTGATGCTTGGCGGGGCGTGGCATAAAAATCAAGCTAGGGCGAGTGAGCTGCAAATCCTTGCGATCGGGACCAAGCAACGTCACGCTGCCGGCCTGAAGCAGATGGATATAACCTCGCCGCTCGGCGCCATCGTAAGATGCAGAGCCGCATAGGTCGCCGTCATAGAACAGATTGGCCCGCACGCCGAACCGCGAGAGCAAATTAGACAAACGATCCATTGGCCGATCCTTGACGAGTCAGAACGCACAGACCATACCATTGTTGCCGCTGACCGAAAACTGACCCAGTAGAGGCTGTTCTGCCGACTGAAAACTGACCCAGGTGTTCAACTGCTTCTGCTCAATTTTTGAGCAGGAGAACACAGGGTGATCAGTATGGAAATGATGGGCAAAATTCGCCGGATGTATTTCCGCGACAAGCTGTCGCTGCATGAGATAGCCAAGCGCACCGGGTTGGCGCGCAACACGATTCGCAAGTGGGTCAGAGCACCTGAGGCCAAGCCGCCGGTCTACCAACGCCGCGCGATCTTCAACAAACTCAGCCCTTTTCACGCCACGCTGGAGCAGGCGCTAAAAGCCGATTCGCTGCGGCCCAAGCAACAGCGGCGCAGTGCCAAGGCGCTGTTGGCGCAAATCAAAGCCGAAGGTTATGACGGTGGCTACAGCCAGCTCACCGCGTTTATCCGTGCCTGGCGAGGGGGACAGGGCAAGGCGTCGCAGGCCTTTGTGCCGCTGACCTTTGCTCTTGGCGAGGCGTTTCAGTTTGACTGGAGCGAGGAAGGCTTGCTGGTCGGCGGCATTTACCGGCGTATGCAGGTGGCACATCTGAAGCTGTGTGCCAGCCGTGCGTTCTGGCTTGTGGCGTATCCGAGCCAGGGCCATGAGATGTTATTTGACGCCCATACACGCTCGTTCGGCTCCTTGGGCGGCGTGCCGCGCCGGGGCATCTACGACAACATGAAGACCGCCGTCGACAAGGTCAATAAGGGCAAAGGCCGGGCGGTGAATGCGCGCTTTGCGGTGATGTGCGCGCATTACCTGTTCGATCCGGACTTCTGCAACGTCGCCGCTGGTTGGGAAAAGGGCATCGTTGAAAAGAACGTGCAAGACAGCCGCAGGCGTATCTGGCTAGACGCCCAGGACTGCCAGTTTCACTCCTTCGAGGAACTCAATGCCTGGCTGGGCCAGCGCTGCCGCGCGCTTTGGAACGAGCTGACGCACCCTCAATACAGCGGGCTGAGTGTGGCCGAAGTGCTGGAGTTGGAGCGCGCTGAACTGATGCCTGTGCCAGCGCCATTCGACGGTTACGTCGAGCGGCCTGCGCGGGTCTCCAGCACCTGCCTGGTCAGCGTCGGGCGCAACCGCTACTCGGTGCCGTGTGAGTATGCGGGTAAGTGGGTCAGCAGCCGTTTGTATCCGACGCGAATCGAGGTGGTGGCTGACGACGCGCTGATCGCCAGCCATGTCCGCTTGCTGGATCGCGACCAGGTCAGCTATGACTGGCAGCACTACCTCCCGCTGATCGAACGCAAGCCCGGTGCGCTGCGCAACGGCGCGCCCTTTGCTGATCTGCCGGCGCCGCTGCGTCAGCTTAAGCACGGTCTGGGGCGTCATGCCGGCGGTGACCGGATCATGGCGCAAGTTCTGGCTGCCGTACCGGTCGCCGGGCTCGATGCGGTGCTGGTGGCTGTTGAGCTGGTACTGGAAAGCGGCAGCCTGAGCGCCGAACACATCCTCAATGTCGTGGCGCGCCTGGCCGCGACCGAACCACCACCCAGCGTCGAAACCCACTTGTCGCTCAAGGAAGCCCCCGTCGCTAACACGGCGCGCTACGACCGCCTGCGTGGCCAGACCGAGGAGATCGGTCATGCGTGATTTGATGGCGGAACTCAAGGAGCTGCGCCTGCACGGCATGGCCACGGCCTGGGCGGAGTTGACTGCGCAGGGTGAGTCGAACACAGCCTCGTCCAAGTGGCTGCTCGAACACCTGCTGGAACAAGAGCACACAGATCGCGCCATGCGCTCGGTGAGCCACCAGATGAACATGGCCAAGCTGCCGATGCACCGCGACCTGGCCGGCTTCGACTTCAGCGCCTCCAGCGCAGACGCTCGTTTGATCAGCGAACTGGCCAGTCTGGCCTTTACCGACACCGCGCAGAACGTGGTGCTGATCGGTGGGCCTGGCACCGGTAAAACCCACCTGGCCACTGCGCTGGCCGTGTCCGGCATCACCCGGCACGGCAAGCGCGTGCGCTTCTACTCCACGGTCGATCTGGTCAATCTGCTGGAGCGCGAAAAGCACGACGGCAAAGCCGGGCGGATCGCCCAAGCTCTGCTGCGCATGGATCTGGTCATCCTCGACGAACTGGGTTATCTGCCCTTCAGCCAGGCCGGCGGTGCGTTGCTGTTTCACCTGCTATCCAAGCTGTACGAACACACCAGCGTGGTGATCACCACCAACCTGAGCTTCGCCGAATGGTCGAGCGTGTTCGGCGACGCCAAGATGACCACCGCCCTGCTGGATCGGCTGACCCACCACTGCCACATCGTCGAAACCGGTAACGAGTCCTATCGCCTGCAACACAGTAGCTTGGCGGCCCAGGCCAAGATCAAATCACGGGAGCGAAAGCGTAAGGGCGGCCAGGAACCGGAGGACGATGAGCCGTTCTGATTTCATGGCGACGACGGCCTGCTACATGGCTGCGTGTGGCAGGTCTTAAACAACTGAACTGGGCTAGCGAAGGAGTGGGGGCAACAGCAGCTGCGCTGGTAGACTTATCCACAGTTGCTGGTAACAAAATCAGCAATCCGCCCTGGGTCAAATTTCAATCGGCAGGGTGGGTCAATTTTCCATCAGCGCCAACACACTATGGAACCCCACCGCACCAACGTCATTATTTTTCCGAAGGTGCGCGAAGTCGCAGAGGCGGCCGAGCGAGCCTGACAGGCCCGAAAAGCCCGGCACGGGCGTCGGCGGCGATGACGGCGGCGGCATTATCCAGGGTTGATGATGGAAGTGGAGGATATCGACAACCTCTCGCGCAACCAAGACATCGCGGTCGGACTGCAAGTGATCTTGAAGCCACGGGCCCGTCCCACCCCGACATGGACCTCGATGCCCGAACGGACGTTAGATTTCGAGTTCTAGGCGTTCTGCGATGAAGGTTGGATCCCAGCCGGGATTGAAAGTGTCGACGTGGGTGAATCCGAGCCGCTCGTATAGGCCACGCAGGTTCGGGTGGCAGTCGAGCCGCAGCTTGGCGCACCCCTGCGTTCGCGCGGCATGGCGGCAAGCCTCGATCAGCGCGGAGCTGACACCCCGGCCCGCATGTGTCCGTCGCACCGCGAGCTTGTGCAGATATGCGGCCTCCCCCTTGAGGGCGTCGGGCCAGAACTCGGGATCCTCGGCCGACAAGGTGCAACAGCCGACGATGCCGTCGCTGCAACTCGCGACTAGGAGCTCGGATCTCAGGACGAAGGTCTCCGCGAATGTCCGGTCGATCCGCGCGACGTCCCAGGCGGGCGTTCCCTTGGCGGACATCCACGCCGCAGCGTCGTGCATCAGCCGCACAACCTCGTCGATATCACCCGAGCAGGCGACCCGAACGTTCGGAGGCTCCTCGCTGTCCATTCGCTCCCCTGGCGCGGTATGAACCGCCGCCTCATAGTGCAGTTTGATCCTGACGAGCCCAGCATGTCTGCGCCCACCTTCGCGGAACCTGACCAGGGTCCGCTAGCGGGCGGCCGGAAGGTGAATGCTAGGCATGATCTAACCCTCGGTCTCTGGCGTCGCGACTGCGAAATTTCGCGAGGGTTTCCGAGAAGGTGATTGCGCTTCGCAGATCTCCAGGCGCGTGGGTGCGGACGTAGTCAGCGCCATTGCCGATCGCGTGAAGTTCCGCCGCAAGGCTCGCTGGACCCAGATCCTTTACAGGAAGGCCAACGGTGGCGCCCAAGAAGGATTTCCGCGACACCGAGACCAATAGCGGAAGCCCCAACGCCGACTTCAGCTTTTGAAGGTTCGACAGCACGTGCAGCGATGTTTCCGGTGCGGGGCTCAAGAAAAATCCCATCCCCGGATCGAGGATGAGCCGGTCGGCAGCGACCCCGCTCCGTCGCAAGGCGGAAACCCGCGCCTCGAAGAACCGCACAATCTCGTCGAGCGCGTCTTCGGGTCGAAGGTGACCGGTGCGGGTGGCGATGCCATCCCGCTGCGCTGAGTGCATAACCACCAGCCTGCAGTCCGCCTCAGCAATATCGGGATAGAGCGCAGGGTCAGGAAATCCTTGGATATCGTTCAGGTAGCCCACGCCGCGCTTGAGCGCATAGCGCTGGGTTTCCGGTTGGAAGCTGTCGATTGAAACACGGTGCATCTGATCGGACAGGGCGTCTAAGAGCGGCGCAATACGTCTGATCTCATCGGCCGGCGATACAGGCCTCGCGTCCGGATGGCTGGCGGCCGGTCCGACATCCACGACGTCTGATCCGACTCGCAGCATTTCGATCGCCGCGGTGACAGCGCCGGCGGGGTCTAGCCGCCGGCTCTCATCGAAGAAGGAGTCCTCGGTGAGATTCAGAATGCCGAACACCGTCACCCTGCTGCGTAACATCGTTGCTGCTCCATAACATCAAACATCGACCCACGGCGTAACGCGCTTGCTGCTTGGATGCCCGAGGCATAGACTGTACAAAAAAACAGTCATAACAAGCCATGAAAACCGCCACTGCGCCGTTACCACCGCTGCGTTCGGTCAAGGTTCTGGACCAGTTGCGTGAGCGCATACGCTACTTGCATTACAGTTTACGAACCGAACAGGCTTATGTCCACTGGGTTCGTGCCTTCATCCGTTTCCACGGTGTGCGTCACCCGGCAACCTTGGGCAGCAGCGAAGTCGAGGCATTTCTGTCCTGGCTGGCGAACGAGCGCAAGGTTTCGGTCTCCACGCATCGTCAGGCATTGGCGGCCTTGCTGTTCTTCTACGGCAAGGTGCTGTGCACGGATCTGCCCTGGCTTCAGGAGATCGGAAGACCTCGGCCGTCGCGGCGCTTGCCGGTGGTGCTGACCCCGGATGAAGTGGTTCGCATCCTCGGTTTTCTGGAAGGCGAGCATCGTTTGTTCGCCCAGCTTCTGTATGGAACGGGCATGCGGATCAGTGAGGGTTTGCAACTGCGGGTCAAGGATCTGGATTTCGATCACGGCACGATCATCGTGCGGGAGGGCAAGGGCTCCAAGGATCGGGCCTTGATGTTACCCGAGAGCTTGGCACCCAGCCTGCGCGAGCAGCTGTCGCGTGCACGGGCATGGTGGCTGAAGGACCAGGCCGAGGGCCGCAGCGGCGTTGCGCTTCCCGACGCCCTTGAGCGGAAGTATCCGCGCGCCGGGCATTCCTGGCCGTGGTTCTGGGTTTTTGCGCAGCACACGCATTCGACCGATCCACGGAGCGGTGTCGTGCGTCGCCATCACATGTATGACCAGACCTTTCAGCGCGCCTTCAAACGTGCCGTAGAACAAGCAGGCATCACGAAGCCCGCCACACCGCACACCCTCCGCCACTCGTTCGCGACGGCCTTGCTCCGCAGCGGTTACGACATTCGAACCGTGCAGGATCTGCTCGGCCATTCCGACGTCTCTACGACGATGATTTACACGCATGTGCTGAAAGTTGGCGGTGCCGGAGTGCGCTCACCGCTTGATGCGCTGCCGCCCCTCACTAGTGAGAGGTAGGGCAGCGCAAGTCAATCCTGGCGGATTCACTACCCCTGCGCGAAGGCCATCGGTGCCGCATCGAACGGCCGGTTGCGGAAAGTCCTCCCTGCGTCCGCTGATGGCCGGCAGCAGCCCGTCGTTGCCTGATGGATCCAACCCCTCCGCTGCTATAGGGGTCGTTTGCGGGAGGGGGCGGAATCCTGCGCTAAGGCTTTGGCCAACGATATTCTCCGGTGAGATTGATGTGTTCCCATCCAAGCGGCGAGACATGGGCCAGCATATCGGGCGATAGCAGCTTTCCGTCTCGTTTCTGGCTGGCGACGACTTCGCCGAGCTTCATGGTGTTCCAGAAGATAATGATCGCGGCCAGCAGGTTCATGCCGGCGATCCGGTAGTGCTGTCCTTCGGCGGACCGGTCGCGGATTTCTCCCCGGCGATGGAAGCTGATGGCCCGTTTCAGCGCATGATGCGCTTCACCCTTGTTGAGACCGATCTGGGTCCGGTGTTGGAGTTCGGCATCCAGAATCCAGTCGATCATGAACAGGGTTCGCTCGACGCGGCCGACTTCCCGCAGGGCCGTCGCGAGTTCGTTCTGCCGCGGATAGGAGGCGAGTTTCCGCAGGATCTGGCTCGGCGCGACGCTCCCGGCCGCGATGGTGGCGGCGATGCGCAGGATGTCGGGCCAGTTGCGCTCGATCATGGCCTGGTTGATCTTTCCGCCGATCAAGGCCCTCAAGTGCGCCGGCGCGGACGAAGGATTGAACGCGTAGAGGCGCTTGGACGGCAGATCCCGGATACGAGGGGCGAACCGATAGCCGAGAATGGCGCACGCGGCAAAGACGTGATCGGTGAAGCCGCCCGTGTCGGCGAACTGCTCGCGGATATGGCGGCCGGCATCGTTCATAAGCAGTCCGTCGAGAATATAGGGTGCTTCGCTCGCCGTCGCGGGAATCACCTGGGTCGCGAACGGCGCATATTGATCCGAGACGTGGCTATAAGCCTTCAAGCCCGGTGTATTGCCATATTTCGCATTGACCAGGTTCATGGCCTCGCCTTGCTCGGTCGCCGCGAAGAATTGTCCATCGCTTGATGCGGAGATACCCGCGCCCCAGAATTGAGCCATAGGTAGTGCCGCCTGCGCCTCAACCACCATGGCCAGCGCCCGGTCGTAGGCTTCGCCCTCGACATGCCACCGTCCAATGCGGATCAACTCCCAGAAGGTGTGGGTATTGGTGGCGTCCGCCATCTTGCGCAAGCCGAGATTGATCCCTTCCGCAAGGATGACGTTCATTAGCCCGATCCGGTCCGCGCAGGGCGCTCCCGTGCGCAGGTGGGTGAATGCTTCACAAAAGCCGGTCGCGGCATCCACTTCCAATAAGAGATCGGTGATACGTGTCGGCGGAATCGCCTTGTAGAGATCGAGAACCATATCTTCGGCGCCGGGCGGCGCGGCAGCTTCGAGCTTCTCGATATGCAGGATCCCGTTTTCGATGGACCCGCCAGGGATCGTGCCGGCGCGAGTAGCGCGGCCAAGCTCGCGCAACCTGATATCAAGGCGAGCTTGCCTGTCTGCCAGCCATTCCTCCGGCCGCAATGGCACGGCGAGGCGGCCGCTTTCCGCCACGGCCTGAGCAGGTACGAGTGCGTGCTTCAGATCACCGTAGCGCCGGGACCTCGCCAGCCAGACATCTCCGGAGCGGAACGCATCGCGCAGATGGAACAACACCGCGATCTCCCAGAGGCGGGTATCGCCGGCCGCCTGACCACGAAGATGACGATGCCATTTCGAGCTCGGCCGCAGAAAGGCGGTATGCGGAGCATTGTTCAAACCGGTGCGCAGGGCTGTCACCGCTTCCAGAAGCTGCTGCGCGACAGGGGCAGCCCGAAGATCGAGCAGGCGCAACATGCGAGGAGCATACCGGCGGAAACGGTGATAGCCATCGAGTACATGATTGAGCGGATCGTCCGCCATGGTGGCCGTCAGTCTGGTTGCTATCGCGACAAGGGTTTTGAAGCCGTCCCAGCCTGATCCGCTCGCGATAACGTCGCCCAATGGCTGGCCATCATCCTGGGCATCGACCAAGGCTCCGCCGATTTCAGCGAAGGATTTCAGGGTGTCGCGCACCGCGTTCGCTTCGTTGGTGATCTTGGCCTGGCAAATCCTTTCCGACGCCCGGTAGAGCCTGCCCACGATCCGGTCGTGGGTTTCGACCATGGCATCGGCAAGCATCGCCTGCCACTCCGATGCGCAGACGGCCAGAATTGCAAGCCGCCTGTCCTCCGGGAGATCGCGCATACCATCGGCATAATACCGCTCGCCCTGCCTGCGCAGACGTGTCACCCTATGGGCAGGAACACCGGCCAGCAGATCCTCGGGAAGATCGACACGTTGCAGATATTCCAACCTGTCGAGCAGCCGGTTGGCCGACGAAGAGTTCGAGCCTGGCTCGAACTGACGCAGCCACACGAAGCGGGTCACCCGATCGTCGGCCGTTTCCTCAAGCAATGCCAGTAACTGTTCCCGGATCGGTATGGGCAAGCGACCGGCAATCCGCGTCTCGATTTGCCGCTCAGCATCGACCAGAGCCGTGGCGCAAAGCCGCTCGATCGTGGATGTCGCGGGAAGAACCGTGCGGGTGCGTCGGCACTCGGTCACGAAGCTACGGGCAATGTCCTCGTTCGACACCGCCAGTTCGGCTTCCCGGAACAGCCAGTCCTTCAGCTCGCGTGCTCCACGTCCGGAGAAGGTGCGGAACCCATAGAGCGCCCGCAACTCGGCAAGATGCTCGTGCCGCGTCTCCTCGCGGGAGGCATAATCAACGAGATCATCGGCGCCAAGGCCGAGTTGCGCTCCGATGAACTCGACCACCTCGGCCGGGATCAGTTCGCCCGGAGCCAGCACCCGGCCGGGATAGCGCAGGACGCATAATTGCAGGGCGAAGCCGAACCTGTTGTGAGCGCGCCGACGTTGCCTGATGTGGCCGAGATCTTCATCGCTCAGCGTATAATGCTTCAGCAAATCCGCCTGCGAGGTCGGCAGGCGCAACAGCGCGTCCTTCTGCCGATCGGTTAGAGTGACGCGACGCGGCATCAATGTTCCTTTTTCAAAATCCGATGGTGTTCAAGACGCTTTGTTTATGAAGCTGGTTGAGATACATTTCCAGCGAACAAATCATTCGTGGCCAACGCGCCGCCTCAAACCAACGTTTGTGATACATGCTGATCGGATATGCCCGCGTCTCCAAAGCCGATGGCTCGCAGTCTCTCGACCTGCAGCACGACGCCTTGCGCGCCGCAGGTGTCGAACGGGACAATATCTATGATGATCTTGCTTCCGGCGGTCGTGATGATCGCCCTGGTTTGACCGCTTGCCTCAAGTCATTGCGTGACGGCGATGTGCTGGTGGTCTGGAAGCTCGATCGCCTCGGACGATCGCTTGCCCATCTGGTCAACACGGTGAAGGAGCTGTCAGACCGCAAGATCGGCCTGCGGGTTCTGACTGAAAAGGGCGCTCAGATCGACACCACGACTGCGTCCGGTCGCATGGTGTTCGGAATCTTCGCCACCTTGGCTGAGTTCGAGCGGGATCTGATCCGAGAGCGCACCATGGCGGGTCTCGCCTCCGCGAGAGCGCGCGGTCGCAAGGGCGGACGAAAATTCGCGCTCACCAAAGCTCAGGTGCGTCTCGCGCAAGCCGCCATGGCCCAGCGCGATACTTCAGTTTCCGATCTCTGCAAGGAACTTGGCATCGAGCGCGTCACTCTCTACCGGTACGTCGGCCCCAAAGGCGAGCTCAGAGACCATGGAAAGCATGTTCTTGGCCTTGCATAGCAACTCTTTTCTTTTCGCAGGTTGAGCCACCTCCGCGCCTCATCAGCAAACTGAAGGAACCTCCATTGAATCGGACTTATATTTTTTTGGGTGAATCGCATTCTGACTGGTTGCCTGTCAGAGGCGGAGAATCCGGTGATTTTGTTTTTCGACGTAGTGACGGGCATGCCTTCGCGAAAATCGCACCTGCTTCCCGTCGCGGTGAGCTCGCTGGAGAGCGTGACCGCCTCATTTGGCTCAAAGGTCGAGGTGTGGCTTGCCCCGAGGTAATCAACTGGCAGGAGGAACAGGAGGGCGCATGCCTAGTGATAACGGCAATTCCGGGAGTACCGGCGGCGGATCTGTCTGGAGCAGATTTGCTCAAAGCGTGGCCGTCAATGGGGCAGCAACTTGGGGCTGTTCACAGCCTATCGGTTGATCAATGTCCGTTTGAGCGCAGGCTGTCGCGAATGATCGGACGCGCCGTTGATGTGGTGTCCCGCAATGCCGTCAATCCCGACTTCTTACCTGACGAGGACAAGAGTACGCCGCAGCTCGATCTTTTGGCTCGTGTCGAACGAGAGCTACCGGTGCGGCTCGACCAAGAGCGCACCGATATGGTTGTTTGCCATGGTGATCCCTGCATGCCGAACTTCATGGTAGACCCTAGAACTCTTCAATGTACGGGTCTGATCGACCTTGGGCGGCTCGGAACAGCAGATCGCTATGCCGATTTGGCACTCATGATTGCTAACGCCGAAGAGAACTGGGCAGCGCCAGATGAAGCAGAGCGCGCCTTCGCTGTCCTATTCAATGTATTGGGGATCGAAGCCCCCGACCGCGAACGCCTTGCCTTCTATCTGCGATTGGACCCTCTTACTTGGGGTTGATGTTCATGCCGCCTGTTTTTCCTGCTCATTGGCACGTTTCCCAACCTGTTCTCATTGCGGACACCTTTTCCAGCCTCGTTTGGAAAGTTTTTTTGCCAGACGGGACTCCTGCAATCGTCAAAGGATTGAAACCTATAGAAGACATTGCTGATGAACTGCGCGGGGCCGACTATCTGGTATGGCGCAGTGGGAGGGGAGCAGTCCGGTTGCTCGGTCGTGAGAACAATCTGATGTTGCTCGAATATGCCGGGGAGCGAATGCTCTCTCACATCGTTGCCGAGCACGGCGACTACCAGGCGACCGAAATTGCAGCGGAACTGATGGCGAAGCTGTATGCCGCATCTGAGGAACCCCTGCCTTCTGCTCTTCTCCCGATCCGGGAGCGCTTTGCAGCTTTGTTTCAGCGGGCGCGTGACGATCAAAACGCAGGTCGTCAAACTGACTACGTCCACGCGGCGATTATAGCCGATCAAATGATGAGCAATGCCTCGGAACTGCGTGGGCTACATGGCGATCTGCATCATGAAAATATCATGTTCTCCAGTCGCGGCTGGCTGGTGATAGATCCAGTCGGTCTGGTCGGTGAAGTGGGCTTTGGCGCCGCCAATATGTTCTACGATCCGGCTGACAGAGACGACCTTTGTCTCGATCCTAGACGCATTGCACAGATGGCGGACGCATTCTCTCGTGCGCTGGACGTCGATCCGCGTCGGCTGCTCGACCAGGCGTACGCTTACGGGTGTCTTTCCGCGGCTTGGAACGCGGATGGAGAAGAGGAGCAACGCGATCTAGCTATCGCGGCCGCAATCAAGCACGTGCGACAGACGTCATACTAGATATCAAGCGACTTCTCCTATCCCCTGGGAACACATCAATCTTACCGGAGAATATCGTTGGCCAAAGCCTTAGCGTAGGATTTCGCCCCCTCCCGCAAACGACCCCCTATAGTGCAGTCGGCTTCTGACGTTCAGTGCAGCCGTCTTCTGAAAACGACATCTGGTGTTCCTCATTCTCTGGTGGCTGCGCGGCCCGGTGCGCTTTCTTCTCGGCTTGGCTTCGTTCGCCAGTCTCATCACCCTACCGATCATGTGGCTTGGGCTGGACTCGGCCAATAAGACCCACATCATGCTATCGGTCGCAGGCGTCGGCCTTGGTGCGTCGGCCCTCATGTGGTTTTATGACGCGCTTCTCATGAGGCTGGCACCAGAACCAATCCTATTCAGCACCTAAACGAAGGCCGGGCCACTCACCCGGCCTTTTTTGTACGCTCATAGGGCAGAACAAACCAACGTTTTATCTATACCGCAACAGGGTATTTAATTCCTATTTAATCTGCGCTAGAATGAGGCATGTTTAACCGAATCTGACGTTTTCCCTGCAAATGCCAAAATACTATGCCTATCTCCGGGTTTCGCGTGACGGCCAAGACCCGGAAAACCAAAAATACGGTTTGCTCGAATACGCGAACGCCAAAGGCTTCGCGCCGCTACAGATCGAGGAAGAAATTGCCAGCAGAGCAAAGGACTGGCGCAAGCGCAAGCTCGGAGCAATCATCGAAAAGGCCGAGCGTGGCGACGTGCTACTGACGCCGGAGATTACGCGCATTGCCGGTTCCGCCCTCGCCGCCTTGGAAATTCTCAAAGCGGCGAGCGAGCGCGGCCTAATCGTCCATGTGACCAAACAGAAGATCATCATGGACGGCAGCCTACAAAGCGACATCATGGCAACCGTGCTTGGCTTGGCTGCACAGATCGAGCGGCATTTCATTCAGGCACGTACCACCGAGGCGCTACAAGTCGCCAGAGAGCGCGGCAAGACGCTCGGGCGACCCAAGGGCAGCAAATCGAGCGCCTTGAAGCTGGACAGCCGTATTGATGAAGTACAGGCATACGTGAACCTTGGCTTGCCGCAAAGTCGCGCAGCCGAGTTGTTAGGCGTCAGCCCTCACACCTTGCGCCTGTTCATCAAACGCCGGAACATCAAACCCACAAACACTAGACCAACCATCACCATGCCGGGGAGGGAACAACATGCCTAAGAAGGAGTCGCCTCAGAAAACGGAAAATAAAGCACGCTAAGGCGTAGTTCCCTCGGGCTACACCGCGTCCGCACTGCGCGGTTCTTTCTTCCCTTGCAGTGACGCAATCAGCGGGCAGGAAACGTTCCCC